>NZ_JBWKZU010000008.1:0-116185 GCF_059424825.1 Acidovorax sp. GW101-11A03
ACCGGGCAGTGTCACCCCCCTGAGGCGCGGGGCGCCTCCCCCCCCCCCCCGCTCTCGCAACGCAGCGCGCTGCGGGCAGGGGGACACAGCCCTCGCTGCGGGGCGGCCCTTGCTTGGCTGCCCTGGCACTGGCAAGCGCCCGCATCTAGCGCCTGCGCCTGCACAATACTCCCGATTTGATAGCAAAAAGCGCTTATTGGGCGCGTGGAAAAGCCCATTTTTTCCACAAAAAAAGCCGACCTCACAGGGTCGGCTTTGTCTTGAGGCTTGTTGCGCGCCTCAGTGCATCATCTGCGGCTGCCCTTCGAACAGATGTTCGAACTGTGCCAGCCAGGGTTCGGCCAGGCTGCGGATCTGTGCGTCGTTGCGCAGGATGCGCTGCATGATGCGGGTCTTTTCGCGGCGGTGCTCGGGCAGCAGCTCGTGCTCCTGCGACTTGAAACGCAACTGCTCGATCAGCACCGCACAGGCGCCTTCGTAGCGCACCACGCCGTCCCAGTCCTTGAGTCGGGCAGCCTCCAGCATCTTGGCGCTGCTGTCTTCAATCGCCTTGTAATAGTCAATCAGCATGTGGGACATGGTTCAGGCCTCCACCAGCACGGGCTGGCCAGTGGCGGCAGGCGCGTCGGCAGAAGCCGCTGCAGCGCCGGATTTCTTGATGTCATTCCAGCCCTGGGCCACGGGCTCGATCAGGCGCATGACTTCCTGCATCATCGCGTCGTCGTTGCGGGCATTGGCCAGGATCAGGCGGCGCATGCAGTAGTCGTAGAGCGCGCCCAGGTTCTCGGCCAACTCACCGCCGTCCACCTTGTCCAGCGAAGTGCTCAGGCCTTCTTCAAGAATGCGCACCGCCTTGGAGATGGCATTGACCTTGCCCAGCACGTCACCCCGTGCCATGGCGCCACGCGCCGTGGCGATGGAGTTCAGAACGCCTTCATACAACAGGCTGACCAGCTGGTGCTGGTCGATCGTGTGCATGCTGGTCTCTACATTGATGCGCTGGTACGCGTTGGCTGCACGGGGGCTGTAGGCGCTGAACATGCTGACAATCCTTCCGAGGTATTACCTAAGTTATCGGCTCGCGCCAGAAAAACTGAAGCCTCTGTTTATTTAGCCCGTCGATTTGTTCCAGGCCGCCACCTGCTGCGAGATATAGGCGTTCAGGCCGTTCAGGCTGCTCAACTGGGTGTCCAGCGCGTTATAGCGCCGCGTGATGCGTTTTTCAAATGCGTCAACCTTTTCGTTCACGCGGGTTTGGTCCTGGGCATTGCGCTTGAGGCTCAGCTGCAGGGTGTCGTCCTTGGATTTGAAGAAACCATCGTTGGCCAGCAAATTGGTGGTCAGCGCCTTCAGCTGTACCGCAATGCCGTCGGCCGATCCGCCTCCGGTGTTGCGGAACAGGTTCTTCACGTCGTCGGGGTTCTCCGTCAGGGCCTTGTTCAGCTTGGTGGAGTCCACAGCCAGGTTCCCGCCCAGCTGCTGCGTGATGCCGACATCTGCCAGACGCTGGAAGGCCCCGCCGCCCGTCGAGATCGACTGGATCGCGTTGCGCAGAGAGTTCTGCAGCGCCACAGCGGTCGAATCCCCTTGCAAAAGCCCCGCCGAACCGGTCTTTGCGTCGTATTTGGTCGCCTCTTGAAGCAGCTCGTTGACGGCGTTGTAGGCCTTCACGAACCCGTCGATGTTGGACTTGATGGCCGACTCGTCCTTGCCCACGGTGATATCGATCGGCGCCGTGGTGATTTGCTCCGCCTTGAAAGTCACACCCGAAATCGTGGAAGCAAAGGTGTTGGTGGCAGAAGACACCGCAATACCGTTGACCGTGGCCTGGGCATTGGCTGCCGCCTGCGTGACCGTGGCGCCATTGACCAAACGCGACAGGCCGGTCGCATCGGTGTTGCCTGCGCTCTGGGGATCGGTGTCCCCATCTTCCATCACGCTCAGCCGGAAGCCGAACTCCTCACCGGTGCTCTTGCTGCGCAGCAACAAGCGCTCGCCGGAGGCATCCGAGAGGATCGAGGCCGTCACCCCTGCGTTGGAGCCATTGATCTTGCTGGCCACGTCCGAGAGCTTGTCGCTTGCGCTGATCGCGATATCCACCGGCTGACCGCTGCCCGGCGTGAAGGACGAGGGCGCCACACTCCACTTGCCCAGTTCCAGCCGCAGCGTCCCGGAGCCCAGCGCGCCGCCTACAGGCAAGAGCGCCGCCGACGCGGTGGCCTGCGCCTTGGCCAGGCCCTGCACCTCCACACTGAAGGTAGTTGGCAGGGTTCCTCCCACAGCAGTGGCGGAGACAAACTTGGAATCAGAGGAGGTGGTGGTCACACCATTCCAGCCGGTCACGCTGGTCAGCTTGCTGGCGGCGTCCTGCAGCGTGGAGACCAGCGACTTGATCTGCCCAAAGGCAGATATCTTGGTTTTGACCGTCGCGGCCTGCACCGTGAGCTTGTTCAGCGGCTCTTTTTCCAGTTCGACCAACTTGGCAATGATGTTTTTGACATCAAGCCCGTTTGTGCCGACACCTACGGATGAAATCGTGGCCATACCAACCTCCTGAACTGGTTCAACGGAAATTATCGCGCCGAACGGCGATCAAGAACGTCCGTAAACACGCCAGGAAACCCGTCTTATCCAGCGGTCCTGGCACCCGCTGCTCCAAAAAGCCAAAGGGCGGCGACAGAAACCTGCCGCCGCCTGGGCCACTTCAGGGCGCTGCAACGCCCTGACTGCCTTGCCCGCTGCTTGTTAACGCAGCAGGGCCAACACACCTTGCGGCAGCTGGTTGGCCTGGGCCACCATCGCCGTACCAGCCTGTTGCAGGATCTGCGAGCGCGACAGATTGGCGGTTTCTGCGGCGAAGTCGGCGTCCAGGATGCGCGAACGCGAGGAGGACAGGTTTTCCGACGTCACTTGCAGGTTGCTGATCGAGGTTTCAAAACGCGATTGCAGAGCACCGAGCTTGGCACGCTCACCGTTGATGAAGGCCAGGGCCGAGTCCACGGTCTTGAGCGCGTTGGTCGCGTTGCTGAACGTGGTCACATCCAGGTTGGCCACGGTTTGCAGGGCAGAACCACCATTGTCGAGTTGGTTGCTGGCCGAGCTCACTGCGAAGGACTTTTCCGAGTCCAGCGTGATGTAGCCGCCCGTGTTGACGAACTCCACCGAGGCAGCGGCAGAACTCAGCGTGGTCGTGGCACCGTTGGCTGCGCCAGCTGCGTCGTAGCCCGTCACGGTCACGTTGGCCGCGTTGGCATTGGCAGTGTCGCCCACCACGATGTTGTTGCCGGTGGCGTTGGTCAGGATGATCTGGCTACCGTCGGAGCTGAGCGAGGCATTGATACCGGTCTTGGCGGACTGGTCATTGATCGCGGACACGGCAGCCGACAGGCGGTCCGTACCCGTGGCAGAGGTCAGCGTGAAGGACACGGTGCGGGCGGCGCCCACGTTGTCGCCTTCCAGCGTCAGCGAGTACGAACCCGCCGCCGCCATGCCGCCCAGACGCACTTCGGTGCGGGCCGTGGCGGTCACGCCAGTGTCGGCCTTCAGTGCGTTGATCTGGTCTGCCGTGGCCTTGGCAGAGGCGCTCACAGCCACCGTCAGGGTGCCGGTGCCCAGGTAGCCAGCGATGGCCACGGAGCCCGTGGTCACACCGTTGGTGCCCGCCGTGGCCTGGGTGGCCGATGCACCGATGCCCGAACCGTTGGAGGCGACGTTCTGGTTGTTGCCATACACGCTGGTGCGCAGGTTGGCCGTGGCCGCCACGATGGTCTGGTTGGCGTTGGCGCCCACCTGGAACTGTTGCGTACCGAACGTGCCGTCCAGCAGCTTGGAGCCGTTGAATTCCGTGGTCTGCGAGATCCGGTCCAGTTCGGACACCAGCTGACCCACTTCCTGTTGCAGGGCCTGGCGGTCGCCAGCGCTGTTGGAGGCATTGGCCGACTGCACAGCCAGTTCACGCACACGCTGCAAGATGTCGCCGGAAGCCTTCAAGGCGCCTTCTGCGGTTTGCGCCAGGGAGATACCGTCATTGGCATTGCGAACCGCCTGGTTCAGGCCGCGGATCTGGCTGGTGAAACGCTCAGAAATGGCCAAGCCAGCAGCATCGTCCTTGGCGCTATTGATGCGCAGACCCGAAGACAGGCGCTGGATGGAGGTGTTCAGCGAAGTCTGGCTCATGCCCAGGTTGCGCTGGGCGGTAAGCGAGCTGATGTTGGTATTGATGGTGGAAGCCATTGCAAATCTCCAGAAAAGAACTGACTGAATATGGCGTTGCCGCCAGCCGGGGCGCCAGCACCACGCTGGCCTCCTGGGTTCCCAGCGCTGCAGGCCATCTGGTGAACGGCGGGCCACTCACGGTCCGTTGAGAGTGTTTTCGGGTGGCCGCCGGAAAACTTGAGGGGCAAACGCACAAGTTGTAGGACTTTTTGGCCGCTTATCCACCCAACACCAAAAAACGGCATCTCCACAATTCATCCATCGTTCCCCCATTGACAGCCGGACGGGTGCGCTTGAACCGGCAAACAGATCCGTCTCGCGACGTTAAGGAGTTTCGCCATGGCAGCAACCATCAACACCAACATCAGCTCGCTGACCGCGCAGCGCAATCTGGGCACCAGCCAGATGTCGCTCAACACCGCCATCCAGCGCCTGTCGTCGGGCCTGCGCATCAACAGCGCCAAGGACGATGCCGCCGGCCTGGCGATCTCCGAGCGCTTCACCAGCCAGATCCGGGGCCTGAACCAAGCTGTTCGCAATGCGAACGACGGGATTTCACTGGCCCAGGTGGCGGAAGGTGCGATGGGGTCGGCGGGCAACATCCTGCAACGGGTGCGGGAGCTGGCCGTGCAGTCGGCCAACGCCTCCAACAGCGCCGGCGACCGCCAGGCCCTGCAGCAGGAAGTCGGCCAATTGGTGGCAGAACTGGACCGGATTTCACAAACCACCGAGTTCAACGGCCAGAAACTGCTGGACGGCACCTTTGGTACGCAGCAGTTCCAAGTGGGCGCCAACGCCAACCAGACCATTGTGGCCGCCACAGCCAACCTGCGCACCAATGTCTATGGTAACAACCAGAACATTGCGTCCAACGGCTCGGGCATCGGCGCATCGGCCACCCAGGCCACGGCAGGCACCAACGGCGTGACCACCGGCACGGTGGCCATCAGCGGCTACCTGGGCACCGGCACCATGACGGTGGCCGCCAGCGCCACGGCCAAGGCCACAGCCGACCAGATCAACGCCTTGCAGTCCACCACCGGCGTCACGGCCACGGCCCGCACCGAAGTGCGTCTGGGCGGCATGGCCGCGGCGGGTTCGTACTCGCTGACACTGGAAGGCGACAACGTCGCCAGCCCCCGCACCATTTCCTTCACGCTGGTGGCTGGCACCGGTACCGACCGCCTCTCCCCCGCCGTGTCGGCCATCAATGAACAAGCGGCCAAGACGGGCATCAATGCCTCGCTCAACTCCGACGGCACGCAGATCATCCTGACCAACGCCACCGGCAACAACATTGTGATCGGCGACACCGTGAACGCCAATGCGGGTGCGGTCACCGTCACCGGCTACGACGCGGCAGGTGCCAGCAACGGCGCGACCCAGACGCTGGCGGCCGATGCGAACGTGGAATTCATCAATACCGGCGGCTACATCACGCTGGACTCCGAAAAGTCGTTCGCCGTGACCTCGGCCAGCAACCAGCTGGACAACGGGGGCTCCTCGCTGCACACCGTGGCCAATCTGGACGTGACCACTTTCACCAACGCCACCGACGCGCTCAAGACCGTGGATTCGGCCCTGGCCTTCATCAACGGCGAACGTGCCAAGCTGGGCGCCCTGCAATCGCGCTTCGAGACCAGCATCTCCAGCCTGCAGATCACCTCTGAGAACCTGTCCGCATCGCGCTCGCGCATCCAGGACGCAGACTTCGCGGCCGAAACCGCCAACCTGTCGCGCGCCCAGATCCTGCAGCAGGCCGGCACGGCGATGGTGGCCCAGGCCAACCAGATCCCGCAGGGCGTGCTGTCGCTGCTCAAGTAAACCATCTGCCCGGCCCACCGCTGCGCAGTGGAACAGCAAGACAAAGGGGCCCATCGGGCCCCTTTGCACATGGCACACTGCCACCACACCCTGCCCCTCTTTTTGCTCGTAGATCGGCGCCAACGTGCAATCCAAACACACTGAACAGGACACGCCCCGCCTGCAGGCAGCGCTGGCCGCTGCCGACTGGCCCCTTCTCACCCGCCTGTGCCGCCAGGTGCTGCGCAAGAACGGCCGCCACCTCAGCGCCCACCGGCTGCTGGGCTTCTCCCTGAACAAACAGCGCGAGTTCGATGCAGCGCTCCAGGCCTACCGGCAGGCCTATGTGTACTGGCCGGGCGACGCCGAGCTGCTGGTCAACTACGCCAACGTGCTGATCGAGCAGGCGCGCAACATCGACGCCCTGCCCCTGCTCGAAAAAGTGTGCGAGCTGCGCCCCCAGCAGGCCATTGGCTGGATCAAGCTGGCCGAGTGCTGCTACCTCCTGAGCCTGCACGACAAGGGGTTTGAGGCCAGCCAGAAGGCCGCCGCCCTGGCCGAGACTCTGCACGACCGCGTGGCCGCGCTCATGCAAAGCTCCATCCACCGGCGCGAGCTGGGCCAAGTGCGCGAGGCCGTCAAGGACTGCGAAACCGCCATCGGGCTGCGCCCCAACGACCCGGGCAACTACACCAACAAGCTGCTGTTCATGCTGGCCGACCCCGAGGTGGACGCCGCCCAGCTGTCGGCAGCGGCACGGCAGTACGGCGCCACCTTCGAGCCCCCGCTGCAGCCCGAATGGCCCAGTTTTGCCGAGCACCGGGGATCGCCCTGGAAGCGCCTGAAGATCGGTTTCCTCTCGCCCGACTTCCGCGTGCATTCGGTCATGTACTTTGTGGAGGGGCTGCTGGCGCAGCTGGACCGGCGGCAATTCGAGGTGTTTGCGTTCTACCTCTTCCCCCGCGACGACCATGTGACCGAGCGTGTGCAGCGCCACGCCGACCACTTTGTGCCCCTGGCGGGCTTCAGTCCCCAGCACCAGGCCGAGGCCATCCGCGCCGAAGGCGTTGACATCTTGATCGACCTGGCGGGCCACACCGGCAACAACGGCCTGCTGGCCCTGGCGCACAAGGCGGCGCCCGTGCAGGTGTCGTGGCTGGGGTTCCCGGCCACCACCGGGCTCACGGCCGTGGACTACAAGTTCACCGACGAGATCACCGACCCGCCCGGCGCCGAAGCGCAGTACACCGAGCAGCTCTACCGCCTGCCCACGCTGTTTGCCTGCTACCGCCCCATGAGCCGCAACCCGCTGTGGCGCTACCAGCCGCGCTACCAGGTGCGCCCTGCGCCCGCGCTCGCCAATGGTTTCATCACCTTCGGCTCGTGCAACAACCTGGGCAAACTCACCGACGAGGTGCTGGCCCTGTGGGGCCAAGTGCTGGCCGCCGTGCCAGGGTCGCGCCTGCTGATCGAAGGCAAGAACTTCGACCGCCCCGATTTTGCGCAAGCCTACCGAGAGCGCTGCGAGCGCCTGGGCCTGCCCCCGGCACAGCTGGACCTTGTGGCGCAGCGCACCGACAACCAGTACCTCACCTACCACCGCATCGACATTGCGCTGGACCCCTTCCCGCTCACGGGCGGCACCACCACCTTCGACGTGCTGTGGATGGGCCTGCCCATCGTGTCGATGGTGGGCGAAAGCTTCAAGAGCCGCATGGGCGTGGGCCTGCTGGCCTACCTGGGCCGCACCGAATGGCTGGCCGAGACGCCCGAGGACTATGTGCGCATCGCCACCAGCCTGGCGGCCGACGCACAGGCGCTGAACACCCTGCGGCAGGGGCTGCGCGCCGAGGTGGAGGCCTCCGCCCTGATGCGCGAGGACATCTTCAACCACCACTTTGCCGAAGGCCTGCGGGTGATGTGGCTGCAATGGCTGGCCCGCGCCGAACACCCGGACGACCCCGCCGCCCAGGCCCAGGCGATCCAGGACTGGCTGCCCCAGCTGCCCGAGGCCTGGACCCAGCCGCCCGTGCCCGGCGTGGGCCTGAAACCCGGCCAGCGCGTCAGCCTGCACGAGGCCCACCAGCGCCTGCAGGAGCTGGTGGACAAGGCCAAGGCCGCCCCGCCGCCCACACCCGCCACTGACTCAGACACCAGCGCGGGCCCGGCCCTCAAGGACCGCCACTGGATCGCTGTGACCGAACTGGCCGAAACCGTGCTCAGCGCCATGCCCAACGACCCGGTGGCCCTGGCCTGCCTGGCCGAGGTGGAACATGCCCACGGCCACACCGAGTTTGCCGTGACCTACCTGCGGCACGCCACGCAGGCGATGGGCCTGGACATGGGGGCGAGCCCCGCTGCGTGATGCCTTGGTGTGCAGCCATCGGGCTGCACTGCGTCATATGCTACTAAAAATATAGCAATAAATGCAAGCCTACCGCGCGAAAGGCAGCATTTTTATCCATATTTCCTGTACCCATCACCCCTTGCGCCGCAGAAACCCGTGTGGCGCCACCGTGACCTGCAGGCGCTGCTCCATCTCGGTGTCGATCTCGAACTCGGCGTGCCCGGCCAGCCACTGGTGCACTGCCGTCTTGGGGTTGTTGCCCACGTCCCAGGGGCGGTCGGCAAAGAACTTGGGCGGCATGTCTTCCACGAAGGTGTCAAACACCACGCAGTAGCTGCCGGGCGTGACCAGCGGCGCGTAGGCATTGAGTTCGCCCAGCACATGGTCGTGGGTGTGCATGGAATCCAGGCACACCAGCACACGCTGGTAGCCCTGGGCAAAGTCGCGCACCTGCTGCACCACCTCGGGTGCAATGGCCGATCCCTGGATCATCGCGATGCGGCTGGCCATGGGGTGGGCTTCGATGGCGGCGCGGTTGTGTGCGCGGATGTCGATGTCCACACCCAGCACCTTGCGGCGCGAGGCGCGCGGGTCGAGCGTGGTGCCCGCCTCGATGGCGTCGCTCATGTCCAGCAGCGCCAGCAGCGAGGCGCTGAGCACCAGCGAGCCGCCGTGGGCAATGCCGGTCTCGATGATCAGGTCCGGGCGCACGCGCCACACCAGCTCCTGCATGGCCACCATGTCCTGCGGGTACTGGATGATGGGCCGCCCCATCCAGTCGAAGTTGTAGACGTACTGCCGCTGCATCGAGGCCTGCAGCCAGTCGCGCGACAGGGTCTGGAAGGCGGTGTCCTGGGCATAGCCCGCGAGGCGGTCGCGGCGTTCCTGGGCGAATTGGTCAACGGGGTTCATGGCAGGTACTCCAACGGGGTCGTCATTCATTCAATAGCAGCCAGCAAGCTGTCGTCCCAGAGGGGGCGGGGCACAACGCCCCACTCGCCCTGCAGGCGCGACACGGCAATCGGGGGAAACGGCTGCAGCGGCCCGCCGGGCAACACCTCTACCGCGCAGCCGGTGCGGGCCTGCAGCCAGTCCAGCCACTGTGCATGGGAGGTCTGGCAGCCACTGGCCAGGTTGTAGACCGTGGCCCGGCCTTGCAGCGCAATGCGCGGCAACCAGTCCAGAACATCGGCCACCTGCACGTAGTCCTTGGCAGACTGCGGATCGGAACGCAGCACCACCCGGCCCTGCCGCGCCTGGTGCAGCAGGTCGGCCACCAGGTTGCCCGATGCGGAGTCCAAACCCGGCCCCACCACGTTCGACAGCCGCGCCACGCGCACCCCGGCGCGGCCGCTGGCGTGGCACAGCGATTCGCCGGTGAGCTTGGTGAGGTTGTACAGGTACGAGGGGTCGCCCGGCAGCACGGACAGGGGCGCGTCTTCGTCGGTGCGGGTAGCGCCCATGTAGACCCGGGTGGACGACAGGTATAGCAGCGAGTCGAACTGCGCGCGCCGCAGCACCTCGGCCAGCAGGCCCACATGGGCGTCCACCGTGTCGAACGGGCGCGTGCGGAAGTCGGCGGTGAGCCCCACGCAATAGATCACATGACCCAGCGGGCGGGCGAACACCTCGGCATCGCCGCGCGCAGGCGCCCACACGGTGTGGCCCTGGGCCTGCAGGTGCGCCACCAGGCGGCTGCCGATGTAGCCCGAGGCGCCGAGCACGGTGAACGTTGAAGGGGGCAAGCCCGTCACCGGCGCTCCCCCACGGCCGCCAGCGGTTGGCCCGCGTACACGGTGTACGCCAGCAGCTCACCGCGCACGATGGAGCCCGCGCCCACCACACAGCCGCGCCGCAGCACGGCGCCGTCCAGCAGCACGCAGTTGGCGCCGATCCACACGTCGTCCTCGATCACGATGCCGCCCTTGCTGGGCAGAAAGCCCTGCTCACGGATCAGGCGGTTGCGGTCGGCATAGGCATGGTTGACGGGCGCGAAGGTGCAGTTGGCGGCAATCGCCACGTAATTGCCGATGTGGATGCCGTTGCCCGTGTAGAGCACGCAGCCCGCGTTGATGACCACATGTTCGCCCACCACCAGGTCGCCGCTCCCACCCGCAGGCTTGACCTTGACGAAGCTGTCGATCACCGAATGCGCGCCCACCACGATGCGGGAGCCGCGCACCGAGTCTTCGATGTCGGCCAGGTGCGAGAGCTTCGAGGTGGGATGGATCTCGATCACCTAGAACACCTCCAGCCGGGGCACGGCCACCACCATCTGCGCGCCCCAGCTGCGCGTGTAGTCGAGCTGGTCGGCCACCTCGCTGCGCAGGTTCCAGGGCAGGATCAGGATGCGCTGCGGTTTGTGGGCGCGCAGGTGCGCTTCGCTCACGACTGGGATGTGGCTGCCGGGCAGGTATTGGCCCTGCTTGGCGGGGTTCTTGTCCACCACGTAGGGCAGCAAATCGGGCCGCACGCCCGCAAAGTTGAGCAGGGTGTTGCCCTTGGCGGCCGCACCGTAGGCGCCCACGGTGATGCCGTCGGCCTGGCACTGCAATAAAAAGGTGAGCAGCTCGCGCTTGACCCGTATGGCCTGGGCCTGGAAATTGCTGTAAAAACCGGCGCCCAGCAAACCCGCCGCTGCCTCGGTGGCCAGCAGTTGCTGCACGCGGGCAGCGCCTTCAACCCTGGCCTGCGGATGGTCCACCGAGTCGGCGCGGGCGGCAAACACGCGCAGGCTGCCGCCGTGGGTGGGCAACTCCTGCACGTCAATCACCGCCAGGCCATTGGCCGCAAAAATGCGCTGCACCGCCGTGAGAGACAGATAGGAGTAGTGCTCGTGGTAGGCCGTGTCGAACTGGCAGCCCTCCACCATGCGCAGCAGGTGCGGAAACTCGAAAGTGACCACACCATGGGGCTTGAGCAGCCGGGCAAAGCCGCCCACGAAATCATTGATGTCGGGCACATGGGCCAGCACATTGTTGGCGGCGATCAGGTCGGCCTGGCGGTCGGAGGCTGCCAGCTCGTCGGCCAGCGCCACGCCAAAGAACCGATCCACCACCTCAATGCCCTTGGCGCGGGCTGCGGCTGCCGTGCTGGCGGTGGGCTCCACGCCATAGCAAGGAATGCCCACAGCTTGCACGTACTGCAGCAGGTAACCATCGTTGGACGCGACCTCGACCACGCGGCTGGCGGCGGTCAGGCCCAGGCGTTCACGCATCGCCTCGACATAGGCCCGGGCATGGGCGAGCCACGAGGAGGAAAACGAACTGAAATACGCGTAGTCGTCGGTGAACAGCGCCTCGCGCCCGGCGTGGTCTTCGGTCTGCACCAGCCAGCAGGTTTCGCAGACCAAGAGGCGCAGCGGGAACCAGGTCTCGGGCGCGCGCAGCGCGGCCTCGCTCAGGTAGGCGTTGGACGGGGGCGCGCTGCCCAGGTCCAGGAACGAGCGTTGCAGCGGGCTGCCGCAGTGTCGGCACTTCACAGGCGCACTCCTTCGAATTCTTCGGTCATCCAGGGCTGGCCCGCGTCGCGCGGCGACATCTGGCCCGCTGGCAACGGCCAAGCAATGGCCAAGCGCGGGTCGAGCGGGTGCAGCCCCGCTTCGGCGGCGGGTGCATAGGCCGCCGAGTGGCAATACAGCAGCTCGGCATGGTCGGTCAGCGCCTGAAAGCCGTGCGCAAAACCGGGCGGGATGAGCAGCGCGCTGCCGTTGTCGGCCGACAGGTGCTCGGCGTGCCAGTGCAAAAAGGTGGGCGAGCCCTGGCGCAGGTCCACGGCCACATCCCAGACCTCGCCGCGCAGGCAGCTCACGAGCTTCATCTCGGCGTGTGGCGGCTTTTGGTAGTGCATGCCGCGCACAGTGCCTGTGAGCGCTGTGTAGCTCTGGTTGATCTGGGCGATGGGGCCCGTCCAGCCTGCACCCGCCAGTTCGTCGGCGCAGAACAGGCGCGAAAAAAAGCCGCGCTTGTCCACCAGCGGCTGGCGTTGCACGCGGAACAGCCCCGCCAGTGGCAGCGGCGCCAGGGCGAGGCGGCTCATGGCCGCGCCTCCCAGGCGTCAATGTCGGCCAGGCACAGCGCGCGAGCGTCGGCGCCGCCATGTTGCTGGCGGTACCAGTTCATGGTGCGGGCCACGGCGGTGTTCAGCGACCAGTGCGGGGCCACGCCCAGCACCTGGCGGGCATGGGCGGTTTCGAGCGCGAGCCAGCCGGCTTCGTGCGGGCCTTCGCTCTCGTTTTCATAGCTGATAGCGCTTGCTGGATAGGCAGCGGAGGCCAATTCAATGACATTTTTGACTGTGGCGGCCTCGTGCGGCAGAGGGCCGAAGTTGTAGGCACCGGCCAAGGCGGCCGAATCCCACAGGCGCTGGGCCAGGCGCAGGTAGGCGGCCAGCGGCTCCAGCACATGCTGCCAGGGGCGCGTGGCCTGGGGACGGCGGATGTGCAAGGTGGCGCCCTTCTCCCAGGCGCGCACGGCGTCGGGCAGCAGGCGGTCTTGCGCCCAGTCGCCACCGCCAATCACGTTGCCCGCGCGGGCGGTGGCCACGGCCACGCCTTGGGCGGCCAGAAAGGAATCGCGGTAGCTGGCCGTGACCAGCTCGGTGGCGGCCTTGCTGGCGCTGTAGGGGTCGTGCCCGCCCAGGGGGTCGTCCTCGCGGTAGGGGTAGGCCCATTCGCGGTTGCGGTAGACCTTGTCGGTGGTCACCACCAGGGCCACGCGCACTTCGGGCAGGCCGCGCAGCGCATCGAGCACATGGGCCGTGCCCATGATGTTGGTGGCAAAGGTGTCGAGCGGCGCCGCGTAGCCCGGACGCACCAGCGCCTGCGCGGCCAGGTGCAGCACCACCTCGGGCCGGGCGGTGCGCACGCGCATGGCCAGGGCCTGGGTATTGCGGATGTCGCAGAAATGGCTTTCCATGCCCGGGCCGCCCTGCCCCAGCTGGGCCAGGGTGAACAGGTTGGGCCCGGTAGCGGGCGGCAGCGCCACGCCGGTGACCTGGGCGCCCAGGCGTTGCAGCCACAGGGCCAGCCAAGCGCCCTTGAAGCCGGTGTGGCCGGTGAGCAACACGCGCTTGCCGCGCCAGAAGTCGGGATCAGGGCGCATCGTGCTTACCAGCATTTCCAGGGCGCGCGGCCCGATTGCCAGAGGTCTTCGAGCAGGTTTTTCTCGCGCAGTGTGTCCATGGGCTGCCAGAAGCCGGTGTGCTCAAAGGCGCGCAGCTGGTCGCTGCTGGCCAGGCGGGCCATGGGTTCCAGCTCCCAGCTGGTGGCGTCGCCGTCGATGTAGTCGATGACCTCGGGCTGCAGCACAAAAAAACCGCCGTTGATCCAGCCGCCGTCGCCACGGGGCTTTTCCACAAATCCGTCCACCCTGTCGCCGTCACGCATCAGGGCGCCATAGCGGCCTGGGGGCAACACGGCGGTCACCGTGGCCTGACGGCCGTGGGCGCGGTGGAAGGCAAACTGCGCGGTCATGTCCAGGTCGGCCACACCATCGCCATAGGTAAAGCAGAAGGGCTCGCCTTCGGGCAGGTACTCCTGCACACGGCGCAGGCGCCCGCCGGTCATGGTGCTTTCGCCGGTGTCCACCAGCGTCACGCGCCAGGGCTCGGCGTGGCGGTGGTGCACTTCCATGCGGTTGTTGGCCATGTCAAACGTTACGTCCGACATGTGCAGGAAGTAGTTGGCGAAGTATTCCTTGATGACGTAGCCCTTGTAGCCCAGGCAGATGATGAAGTCGTTGACGCCATGGGCGGCATACATCTTCATGATGTGCCACAGGATGGGCCGCCCCCCGATCTCGATCATGGGCTTGGGACGCAAGTGCGACTCTTCCGAGATGCGGGTGCCCAGGCCCCCCGCGAGCAGTACGGCTTTCATGCCCGCAGCATAGTCCAGCCCCCGTGCCGCCAAAAGGCCCTGTGGCTGCGGAAAAACGGGCCAAATGCAGCGATTGCCCCGACTGCGCGGCGCTGTGCGCGATGCGTGCAGACACCAAATTGCTACACATTAAATAGCAACAAATTCTTTTCCGTCAGGCGCAAACGACCTATTTGATGCCGAAATTGATGGCATGACACACCCGCCACCCAGCGAGTGCAGCGCCAAAGCCATTCCTCCAAGAAGCCCTGGTTTGGCCGCTCTCTTGTGGCATTTCGCGCTCAGCAATCCGATACATTTGCAGTAACCTTCGGTAAACCCGCGACTGCGGTCCTGGAACAAGCGCTGCCGTTCTTGCTCCGGTTACCGCCCAACACGTCTAAAGCATGTTCGTCATCATCGGTTACGTCGTCTGCCTGGGCTGCATCTTCGGTGTGTACATCATGCACGGCGGGAATATCAGCGTGATCCTCAAGGCCCTGCCCTTCGAGATCGTCACCATTCTGGGTGGCGCGCTGGGCGCCTTTGTGGTGAACAACCAGCCCAAGGTCATCAAGGCCACCCTGGCCGCACTGCCCATGGCGCTCAAGGGGTCCAAGTACACCAAGGCCCGCTACATGGAGCTGATGGCCATGCTCTACGACATCCTGCAGAAGGCCCGCAAGGAAGGGCTGATGGCGATCGAAAAGGATGTCGAGGCGCCCCACGAGTCCGAGATCTTCAAGAAATACCCCACGGTGGGCAACGATCACCATGTGATCGAGTTCACCACCGACTACCTGCGCATGATGGTGTCGGGCAACCTGAACTCGCATGAGATCGAAGCGCTGATGGACAGCGAGATCGACACCCACCACCAGGAGGCCCACGCCCCCGTGGCAGCGCTGGCCCGGCTGGCGGGCGCCCTGCCCGCGTTTGGCATTGTGGCCGCGGTGCTGGGCGTGGTGAACACCATGGGCTCGGTGGGCCAGCCGCCCTCAGTGCTGGGCGGCATGATCGGCTCGGCGCTGGTGGGCACGTTCCTCGGGATCTTGCTGGCCTACGGTGTGGTCGAACCCCTGGGCGGTCTGGTCGAGCAAAAGACCGAAGACGCAGCCAAGGAATTGCAGTGCATCAAATCCACCCTGCTGGCCAGCATGCAGGGCTACAACCCGGCCACCGCCATCGAATTTGGCCGCAAAGTGCTTTTCTCAGACGTCCGCCCCAGCTTCACCGAGCTGGAGGGGCATGTGAAAGGCAAGAAGTAGCGCCGCCAGCGCCCCTTGGCCCGCAACACCATGGCAGAAAAGAAACTCCAGCCCATCATCATCAAGCGCATCAAGAAAGGCGGTCATGCCGTGCACGGTGGCGCCTGGAAGATTGCCTATGCCGACTTCGTGACGGCCATGATGGCGTTCTTCCTGCTGATGTGGCTGCTGGGCTCCACGGCCAAGGGCGAGTTGCAGGGGATTGCGGCGTATTTCGCGTCGCCGCTCAAGGTGGCGATGACCGGCGGCGACGGGGCGGGCAACAGCTCCAGCGTGATCCCGGGCGGCGGCAACGATCTGTCGAAGGTGCATGGGCAGGTGCGGCGCTCTGACGTGGAAGAGGCCAAGCAGCGCCGCATGAGCATCGACGCCCAGCGCGCCGAGCGCGCCAAGCAGGACCTGGACCGCATCAAGGCGCTCGAAGCCAAGATCGATGCGCTCATCACCGAAAACCCGCGCCTGAACGAATACAAGTCGCAGATCCGCATCGACATCACGCCCGACGGGCTGCAGATCCAGATCATCGACGACCAGAACCGCCCCATGTTCGACAGTGGCAGCGCGTTGGTAAAACCCTACATGCGCGACATCCTGCGCGAAATCGGCTCCGCGCTCGGCGGGGTGGAAAACCGCATCAGCCTGGCAGGCCACACCGACGCCGTGCCCTATGGCAACAGCGAGCGCGGCTACAGCAACTGGGAGCTGTCGGCCGACCGCGCCAACGCCACGCGGCGCGAGCTGGTCTCGGCCGGCATGCCAGACGCTAAACTGGGCCGCGTGGTGGGCCTGGCGGCCAGCGACCTGCTGGAGCCAAACAACCCGCGCGCACCCGCCAACCGGCGCATCACCATCACGGTGCTGACCCGCGAGGCCGAAGAACGACTCATGGGCAAAGGGATCCCCGAAATCACTTCCACAGAACTGCTGAATGAAAAGCGGGAAAATCCCCCCCCAAGCAGGTAACAGTTACGACTTGTCACCTAACCTGCCACCCATGACAATGCCTACAGTAATTCTCGACCGAAAGGGTCCCAAGTGACCACAGCCCTTCGTTTTCTGATCGTTGACGACTTCTCCACCATGCGACGCATCGTGCGCAACCTGCTCAAGGAAAGCGGGTTCTCCGATGCCGACGAGGCGGAAGATGGCGTGGCAGCCCTCAACAAGCTGCGCAACAGCAAGTTCGACTTCGTGGTGACCGACATCAACATGCCCAACATGAACGGGTTCCAGTTGCTGGCCGAGATCAAGAAGGACGACAAGCTCAAACACCTGCCGGTGCTGATGGTGACCGCCGAGGCCCGCAAGGAAGACATCGTTGCCGCCGCCCAGGGCGGCGCTGCAGGCTACATCGTCAAACCCTTCACCAAGGCAACTCTCGAAGAGAAGGTGACCTTGATTCTGAAGAAGATGGGGTTATGAGACCATGGACGCCACACCGGACAACAGCCAGCCGGCCGACGTACACCACAAGATCGGCCAACTGACCCGCCAGCTGCACGACTCGCTGAACGAACTGGGCTACGCCGACAAGTTGCGGGGATCGATGGGCGAGCTGCCCGACGCCCAGAGCCGCCTGTCCTACATCGCCCGCCTGACCGGCGAAGCGGCCGAGAAGGTGCTGGGCCGTGTGGAACAGGCCAAGGCGCAGCACGACTACATTGCGGCCGAGACGCGCCGGGTGGTCAGTTCGCTGGTGGCCGACCCGGTGGCCGCCGTGGCCAAGGGCGAGATCTTCAACTTCCTGACCGATGTGGAGCGCGTGACCAAGGAGGCCGACGCGCACCTCACCGAGATCATGATGGCGCAGGACTTCCACGACCTCACCGGCCAGGTGATTGCGCGGGTGGTGAACCTGGCGGCCACCATCGAAGAGCAACTGGTGCAGCTGCTCATCCAGACCGCACCACCCAACGCCCATGTACCAGCGGTTGAAGCCAAGCCCGCCCATCTGCAAGGCCCGGTGGTAGACCCCGAGAACACGCCCGACGTGGTCACCGACCAGTCCCAGGTGGACGACCTGCTGGCCAGCCTGGGGTTCTGACCGCCTGCGGGCTTTTGGCCCAGCCCTCATGGTCAAAATGGCTGCTTGCGCGCGCCCACCAAGCGCTTTCAGCTATCATTTTTGAGAAAACCCTCCCTGCTTGAGCACCCCGCTGCGGGTGCCAGTGCGCCGCTGAAAACGCTGGCGGCAGCAGGGAAAAGAGGGGGCCGCAGCCCCCTTATCCAGCTTTAGATTTCCGGGTCGCTCACGACAATGGCATGACACCAGCGCCGTCATGCCACCATGGAATCCAGCCAAGAAAAAAGTCTCCCCGCGTCAGAGCGCAAGCTGCAGAAAGCGCGCGAAGACGGCCAAGGGGCACGCTCGCGCGACCTGTCGCACCTGGCCATCCTGGGGGCGGGTGCGGCCTGCATGCTCCTGCTGACACCCCAGCTCATGGACCACCTGCAAAAGGCCATGAGCCAGCAACTGGCCTTTGACTCCGCCACCGTCATGGCGCCGGGCACCATGCTCCAGCGCCTGCAGAGCATGGTGGTGGTGGGCGCGGCGGCCAGCGTGGCGTTTGCACTGCTCACCAGTGCTGCCGCACTCCTCAGCGCCATTGGCGCGGGCGGCTGGATCCTCAGCACCAAACCCATCGCCCCCCAGTTCAACCGCCTGAACCCTATCTCGGGCCTGGCCAACCTGTTCTCCAAGCAGCAGATGGCCAACGTGGCCAAGATGGTGCTCATGAGCGCGATCCTGACCTGGGTGGCCTGGAGGTTCATCGGCAACAGCATCGAGGCCGTGGCCATGCTGGTGTTGCAACCCTCGCCCCTGGCCCTGCGGCAGGTGGCCGACTGGCTGACCTCGGGCATGAGCCTCCTGCTGCTGGTCGTGTTCCTGGCCGCGCTGGTGGACGTGCCCCTGCAGGCGTTCTTCTTCAAGGACCGCCTGAAGATGTCGCACGAAGAGGTCAAGCAGGAACACAAGGAATCGGATGGCAACCCACACACCAAGGGCCGCATCCGCCAGAAGCAGCGCGAGATTGCCGACCGCGCCAGCGTGGCTGCCGTGCCCAAGGCCGACTTCGTGGTCATGAACCCCACCCACTATGCGGTGGCGCTCAAGTACGACGACAAGACCATGAGCGCCCCCCAGGTCATCTCACGCGGCACCGACCTCATCGCCATGAAGATCCGCGACGTGGCCCGGGAGCACAACGTGCCCGTGCTGCAGTCGCCCATGCTGGCCCGCGCGCTCTATGCCCACGCCGAGCTGGACCAGGCCATTCCCGCCACGCTCTATACCGCCGTGGCCCAGGTGCTGGCCTATGTGTACCGCCTCAAGGCCGCGCTGCGCGGCGAAGGCCGCATGCCCGACAGCCTGGTGGAGCCCTATGTGCCGCCTGAACTCGATCCGCTGAACCGCACTTCCGTGCAAGGTGCTGCCGTATGAACACCTCCGTAAAGTCTTTGCAGCAATGGGCGGGCTCCAATGCCGGCGCCCTCCAGGGGCTGTCGGCCCCGTTGCTGGTGGTGGCCATCCTGGCGCTCATGGTGCTGCCCATCCCGCCCTGGATGCTGGACGCGTTCTTCACGCTCAACATCGCGGTGGCGCTGATGGTGATGATGGTCGCGGCCTACATGCTGCGCCCGCTGGATTTCGCCGCGTTTCCTTCGGTGCTGCTGCTCACCACGCTGATGCGCCTGTCGCTGAACGTGGCTTCGACCCGTGTGGTGCTGCTGGAGGGCCACACCGGACCGGGCGCCGCCGGTGCAGTGATCGAGGCCTTCGGCCACTTCCTGATCGGCGGCAACTTTGCCGTGGGCCTGATCGTGTTCGCCATCCTGGTGGTGATCAACTTTGTGGTGATCACCAAGGGCGCCGAGCGCATTGCCGAGGTGTCGGCGCGCTTCACCCTGGACGCCATGCCCGGCAAGCAGATGGCCGTGGACGCCGACCTGAACGCAGGCCTGATCGATGAAAAAGAAGCCAAGCGCCGCCGCGCCGAGGTGGCGGAAGAAGCCAACTTCTTCGGCTCGATGGACGGTGCCTCCAAGTTCGTGCGCGGCGATGCCATCGCGGGCATCCTGATCCTGCTGATCAACATCGTGGGTGGCTTTGCCATCGGCATGCTGCAGCACGGCCTGTCGGCGGGCAAGGCGGCCGACAGCTACATCCTGCTGGCCGTGGGCGATGCGCTGGTGGCACAGATCCCCGGCCTGCTGATCTCGGTGGCGGCAGCCATGGTGATCTCGCGCGTGGGCAAGGACCACGACATGGGCCGCCAGATCGTGCAGCAGCTGTTCATGTCGCCCCGCGTGCTGGGCGTCACGGCGGGCATCCTGGTGCTGCTGGGCCTGATCCCCGGCATGCCTCACGTGGTGTTCCTGACCATGGGCGGCCTGCTGGGCTACGGCGCCTGGCTGCTGCACGAACGCCAGAAGGTACCGCCGGAAGTCGAAGCGCCCCCGGCCCCCGTGGGCGACGGCGAAGCCACCTGGGATGACCTGCAGCCCGTGGACCTGCTGGGCCTGGAGCTGGGCTACCGCCTCATCAGCCTGGTGGACAAGAGCCGCCAGGGCGACCTGCTGACCCGCATCAAGGGCGTGCGCCGCAAATTTGCGCAGGAGGTGGGCTTCCTGCCCCCCGCCGTGCATGTGCGCGACAACCTCGAACTCAAGCCCAGCGGCTACCGCATCACGCTGCGCGGTGTGGTGGTGGGCGAAGGCGAGGCCTTCCCCGGCATGTTCCTGGCCATCAACCCCGGCGGCATCACCACGCCGCTGATCGGCACACCCACCACCGACCCTGCATTTGGCCTGCCAGCACACTGGATCGACGACCGGCAGAAGGAAGCCGCACAAATGGCGGGTTTTACGGTCGTTGATTCCGAAACCGTGATGGCCACCCATTTGTCACACTTGATGCAAGTGCAGGCCGCCAAGCTCCTCAGTCGCACGGAAACGCAGCAACTGGTGGAACACGTGGCCAAGCTGGCTCCCAAGCTCATCGAAGAAGTGGTCCCGAAAATGGTCTCCATCGCAACGTTCCAGAAGGTCCTCCAGCTGCTGCTGGAAGAGTCTGTGCACATCCGCGATATCCGCACCATCATCGAGACGCTGGCCGAGCATGCCGGTGCGGTCTCCGACCCGGTCGAGCTGGCCCGCCGCGTGCGCATTGCGCTCTCGCCCGCCATCGTTCAGCAGATCTACGGCCCCACGCGCGAACTCAACGTCATTGCCATCGAACCCGGCCTGGAGCGCCTTCTGGTGCAGGCCCTGGGCAACACGGCAGGCCCTGCGCTCGACCCCGGTGTGGCCGACATCCTCACGCAGAAGGCCGCCGAAGTGGCCCTCAAGCAGGAAGAGATGGGCTTGCCCGCCTGCCTGCTGGTTCCCGACCAGATCCGCAACGCCATCTCCCGCCTGGTGCGCCGCGTCGCACCCCGCCTGCAGGTGCTTGCGCACAGTGAAATCCCAGAGACCCACACCATCCGTATTGGGCCGATCCTTAAAGGTGCATCAGCATGAACATCAAACGCTTTACCGCCCCCACCTCCCGGGAGGCTCTGGCCAAGGCGCGCATGGCCTTTGGCGACGGCACACTGATCCTGTCCAACCGCCCGACCGCCAACGGCGTCGAAGTGGTGGCGACGGCCGAAGACACGCTCTCGGCGCTGGACGGCGGTGGTGCAGGCAACAACACCTCCAGCGCACCGCTGCTGGCACCCAGCGCCCCACGCAGCAGCGCGCAGCCCGCCCGCTCCAGCCTGGCGAGCCAGGCGGCGGCAGGCCTGGGCCGCAACCCGGTGGAGGAAGACACCGAGCAGCTGGCGATGAGCACGCTGTCGTTCCAGGACTATGTGCGCGAGCGCATGCTGCGCCGCCGCCACGAGGCCCTGCACGGCGCGGCGGAAGCCCCGACGCTGTCGGAGCGCAGCCGCGACCAGGAACCTGAACGGGAGCGCGAACGCATGCCCGCCCCGGCCGTGGCCGTGGCGCGCCACAACCCGCTGCGCACCATCCCCATGGACATCCCGCCCGAGCCCCCGCGCCGTCGGCAGGAAGCGGCCAGCGCCCACCTGATTCAGTCGAACAACCAGCAAAGCCTGATGAACGAGCTGCACTCCATGAAGGAGCTGATCGAAGACCGCTTCAACACGCTGGCCTGGCTGGGCCAGGCGCGCCAAAACCCGATCCAGTCCAACCTGATGCTCAAGATGATCCGCGCGGGCTACTCGCCCTCGCTGGCCCGTGCTGTACTCGAACGCATGCCCGAGGATCTGTCGGCGGGCGAATCGGTGCGCTGGTTGATGGAAGTGCTCGAACGCAACCTCAAGACCGACCAGGCCGAGCCCCCGCTGTACGAACAAGGCGGCATCTTTGCCATGGTGGGCTCCACCGGCGTCGGCAAGACCACCACCACGGCCAAGCTGGCCGCCATGTGCGCGCGCATCCACGGCCCCGGCAGCGTGGGCCTGATCACACTCGACACCTACCGCGTGGGTGCCCACGAACAGCTGCGCACCTACGGCCGCATGCTGGGCATCGTGGCCCACCTGGCGCACGACCGCGCCGCACTGCAGGACCTGCTGGGCCTGCTCAGCGGCAAGAAAATGGTCCTGATCGACACCACCGGCGTGGCCCCCCGCGACCCGCGCAAGCGCGACATGCTGGACGTGCTGGACCTGCCCCACGTGAACCGCCTCCTGGTGCTCAACGCGGGCTGCCATGGCGACACGCTGGACGACGTGCTCACCGCGTTCAAGACCGACGGCTCGCAGCAGGCCATCCTGTCCAAGGTGGACGAGGCCGTGAAGCTCGGCCCCGCGATCGATGCGCTGATCCGCCACCAGATGGTGCTGCGCGGCGTGACCAACGGCCAGCGTGTGCCCGAGGACTGGGAGCGCGCCAATGCGCACCAGCTCATCAGCACGTCGATGCGCGCCCCTGCCAAGTCGGCGTTCGACCCCAAGGCCACCGACCTGAATTTCTTCTTCTCGCACTCCCCCGACACCATCACCGAAGGGGGGCTGGTCGATGCTTGATCTGGGTTTTCACCAGGCCGCTGGCCTGCACAGTTTCACGCCACAGGCCGAGTTGCGCATGCTGGCGGTGGTGAGCCAGGGCAACGCCGGCAGTGGGCTGGAAACGCTCTGGCAGATCTGTGCCAGCCTGCAGCGGCTGGGCTACCCCGTGGTGGTGCTGGACGGCACGGCGCAGGAGACAGACAACAGCCCGGGCCTGTTGCACCTGCTGCAGCACGCCTCGTGGAACGACGGTGCGCAACTGAACCTGGGAGCCACCGCGTCCTCGCTGGCCGTGATCCCAGCCGCCAAGGGCCTGCAGCACCTCAGCCGCAAGGCGGGCGACACCACGCGCTCCCCTATGGAGAACCTGCTGCCCTACTTCAGGACCTACGGCCTGATGGTGATCCACGCGCCCGCTTCCACACTGGGGCCCTTGCTGACCCATACGGCCACAGTGCCCCTGGTGGTCATGGGTGGCGGTTCCGCGGGCGTGATGACCAGCTACAAGAGCCTCAAGCAGATTGCCCTGCACACCGGGCTGCCCTGCATGGTGGCCGCTTTGCTGCACAGCAACACGGCAACCGAGCGCCACAAGGCCCAGTCGCAGTTGATGGCGCTGCAGGCCTGTGCCGAGCGCCATTTGGGGGGGCCGGTGCGGACCACCACCATCGCCACGCAGAACCCTCAGGAGCTTCAGCGCCTGGCCTTGCAACTGCTGGAAAATGCGGGCACCATGAACGGATCGCTGAGTGCGCTGCCATCCAGCACCTTGGCAGACATGCCTGCACATTTTGTCCGGAGCCATTGAGTTGATTTTTCCGGAGAAGTTGATCTGATGTACACCGCCAAAGGCCAGCTCGATCGTGACGCGATGATCCGCCAGCATGTGCCGCTGGTCCGGAGAATTGCGCACCACATGATCGCCAAGCTGCCGCCCAATGTGGAGCTGGACGACTTGATCCAGGTCGGGATGATGGGCCTGGCCGATGCGCTCTCGCGCTATGAAGTGGCCCAGGGTGTGCAGTTCGAGACCTTTGCCACCCAGCGCATCCGGGGCGCCATGCTCGACGAGCTGCGCGAGGGCGACTGGATGAGCCGCAGCTCGCGCAAGAGCCAGAAAGACATCGAGCATGCCGTGCACCGGCTGGAGCAGAAGCTGGGCCGCAGCCCGCTCGAATCAGAAATCGCCAGCGAAATGGGCATGAGCCTGCCCGACTACCAGAACCTGCTGGGGAAGGTGCGGGGCACCCAGCTGGTGTACCTGGAGGACATGACCCACGGCAACGACGACGAGGACGGGTTTCTGGACCGCCATGTTGCCGACGCCGACGCTGATCCGGTCGAACTGCTGCGCGACCACCGCCTCAAGACCTCACTGGTCAATGCCATCAAGAGCCTGCCCGAACGCGAGCAGCACATCATGGGCATGTACTACGAGCACGACATGAATCTCAAAGAGATCGCGGCCGTGCTGGGCGTGACGGAGTCACGGGTGTGCCAGCTGCACAGCCAATCCATCGCCCGCCTGCGCGCCAAGATGCGCGCGCATTGACCTTGCATTGACCTTGTTTTCCCGCCGCCCTACAAGGCGCGCCGGGCCAAGGTCTCCCCCCAAGTCAGCCTGCAGAACGGTAGATGCGCGCCACGCCCGGTTTGGCCGCGCGCGTTGACAGCCCGTCGCCGTAGGTCGATGCGGCATTGGAGGGCGGCAGCAGGCCCGCAGCCTGGCGGTCAGTCACGGCCGACAGGCGAGCAAGGTTGTCGCGCTGCACCGCCAGCATGCCGCTGATGGTTTCCACCCGCTTTTGCACCGCAGCAGGCAAAGGCATCCCGTGCGCCGTGGATTGCTCCAGCGCGCGCGCAAACAGGGCCGCTGCGTCACGCAGGGCCACACTGTGTTGTTCCAGGGATTGGGGGTCTGCCGCGAGAAGGGCGGCGGTGACTTTATCGATCAGCTGCTCGACAGCCGAGAGGGATTCTTCCAGCGACATGGCGCATTGTGCGATGGATCGCGCCAGTCTGCAAAGCGGGTTCAACCCCGCGAACGGGTCAGGATCTCCTGGGCGTTGGACAGCATCTTGTCGGCGATGGCTTCGGCATCGACAGAAAACTCACCCTTTTCGATGGCAGCGCGGACTGCCTTGACCTTGCCGGCATCAAAATCACCAGCCACACGGGAGGCAGGGTTCAGGCTTTGGGCGGCGATCGAGACCGTGACGGGCACACCGGCGGTTGACGCTGCAGCCAGGGCGTCCTTGGTGGCTCCTTCAGCAGCGCTGGCAGGCGTCTTGGCTTGCTTGGCAAGCCCCGTCTGCGGCAATGCGCCCGGGAGTTCCGGTTTTTGACCTATCTTCATCGCTCTCTCCACCACCCCGCATGATGTGGGGCACAGTAGCAATGTTTTCGACCCGTTTGGCCCGGACTTTAGCCATTTATCACCAGGGCGTCATCAAAGAGTGACGTCTACTGCTCCGCTTTCGTTCACTATTCCACTGACAATACGACCATTATCCATGCGGATACGCACAGTTTGCCCTACGGCCCCGGCCGACAGCGCCTGCCCTGCCGACGTGACCGCGTAGCCGGGCCCCTGGGCCACCACCTTCACCTGGGCCCCTGCGCGGAACAGCTGCGGGGCCCGCACCATGCTCTGGCGCAATGCCTGGCCCGCCACCAGCTGGCGCGCGGCTACCTGCCCGACCCACAGGTCTGGGTTCGCCATGACAGGAGCGGTCTCGGCGGCCCAGTCCACCTCGGCCTCGGTGGCATCGCTGGCGGTCAGGACAGCGCCGGGCGCCAAATTGCCGGTCAGCACCCAGGCCGGGCCAAACGCCTTGACGGTGACTGGCAGGAACACATTCCAGGCGGTGGGCCCCTCAACACAACGCAGCCCGAGGCGGGTGCGGCCCCACAGGCGGGAACCCACCGGCAAATAGGGCTCCACGCGCGCGCAAGGCGCCAGCCGCAATCGCGAATCCAGTGAGCCAACACTCACTTCCATGCGCAAGG
This sequence comes from Acidovorax sp. GW101-11A03, assembly GCF_059424825.1. NCBI lineage: Bacteria > Pseudomonadati > Pseudomonadota > Betaproteobacteria > Burkholderiales > Comamonadaceae > Acidovorax > Acidovorax sp. GW101-11A03. Next base: position 25,519 of record NZ_JBWKZU010000008.1, read on the forward strand.
GGAGCCCGGTGGGGGCGCTGCGCGCCAGGGTGTCATCCAGCCAGCGCTGCGTCAGCGGACCCAGGTCCACCGAGGGATCGCCCGCCGCCTGGGCCCGGGCCGTGCCACTGGCGCCCACAGCCAGCGCGCCCAGCACCACCAGGCACAGGGCCCGCCAAGCGGCACCTGCGGGGCGCTGCGCGGGGGAGCGGCCGGACACAACCGGGAGGGAAAACAAGAAACGGGGGGAAGTGGACATGGGACCTCCTGGGCATCGGGTGGCTGGCCCGCAGGGGGCAAGGGCCATTTCACACCAATAACTATAGGCAGGCAGCGCCCGCCCAAAACCCGGAACTGCCCATCCATTTCCACGCTCTTTGCGCTTTAGAAAAAAGCAGCGGTTTCCATAATCAGGCAACGCCAAAAAAGCCCCTGGGGCTGGCGACTTTGCAAACAACGGTGTGAGGCAAACATGCTTGACAAGATGACCAACCAGCTGAGTTTTCACAGCAACGCCTTGGTGCTGCGTGCGGAACGTCAGCGCGCCATCGCCAGCAACATTGCCAATGCCGACACCCCCGGCTATGTGGCGCGCGACTTCAAGTTTGGCGATGCGCTGCGGGAAGCCACAGGCATAGGATTCTCGGGCACGGGTTCGGGTGTCACCCGCCTGGCCACCGGCGGGTCGCATGGCACGGCAGGCACCACCGATCCGCGCCACATTCCCTTGCCCACGGTGCCCACCACCGCCAGCATCGACCGGCAGGGCGCCCTGGGCTACACGGTGCAGACGCAGCCCAGCCTGGACAACAACTCGGTGGACCTGGACCGCGAACGCGCGAACTTCGTGGACAACTCCGTGCGGTATGAGGCCACGCTGCGCTTCATCAACGGCGGCGCCAAAACCATGCTCAGCGCCATCCAGGGGCAGTAAGCCAGCAGCGCAGCATAGAAAGCGAGCCACACCATGTCCATGTTCTCCATCTTCAACGTCTCCGGCAGCGCCATCAGCGCGCAGTCGCAGCGGCTCAACGTGGTGGCCAGCAACCTGGCCAACGTCGATGCGGTGGCAGGCCCCGATGGCAAGGCCTACAAGGCCCGCCAGGTGATTTTCCAGACGGCCGAGATGGGTGCAGAAAGCGCTGCCGGCGTGCGCGTGAGCGGGATGAGCGAGAGCAACGTGCCCGGCCGCCGTGTGCACGACCCCGCCCACCCCTCGGCCGACGAGCAGGGCTATGTCACGCATTCGAACGTGAACGCGGTCGAGGAGATGGTCAACATGATCTCGGCCTCTCGCTCGTACCAGAACAACGTCGAGGTCATGAACACGGCCAAGTCGCTGCTCCTCAAGACCCTGCAGATGGGCCAATAACTTCAGGACGGACTCCACCATGATTCTCAACTCCGCCACCAGCGCCCCCACGGTCACGGACGCGACCGGCACAAAAGCCAACGCTGCCACCGACCCCGCTGCCGCGCAAGACCGGTTCCTGAAGCTGCTCGTTGCGCAGCTCAACAACCAGGACCCGATGAACCCGCTGGACAACGCCCAGATGACCTCGCAAATTGCGCAGATCAACACGGTGACCGGCATCCAGCAGCTCAACCAGACCATGCAGAGCATGGCCGAGCAGTTCAACTCGCTGCAGGTCATGCAGGGCACGGCACTCATCGGGCGCAATGTGATGACCGAAGGCTCCAGCCTGGCCGTGGCCGACAAGGCGGGCAAGGGCGGCTTCGAGCTGCCGTCTGCCGCCACCAACGTGAAGATCGAGGTCACGACCGCAGGCGGCCAGGTGGTGGACACCATCGACCTGGGCGCCAAGGCCGCAGGCCGCCACACCTTCGAGTGGGACGCCAGCAAGTACACCGGCACCACCGATGCACTGCAGTTCCGCGTCACAGCCGTCAACGGCTCCACCAAGCTGTCGAGCACGCCGCTGGCCCTGTCCAAGGTCACGGCCGCAGGCGCCGAAGACGGCCAGCTCAAGCTGACGCTGGCCAACGGCAAAACCATCAACTACAGCCAGATCAAGGCCCTGGTCTAAACCGGCCGAACCCTTTCCTCGCCCCCATCAGGAGAACACCATGAGTTTTCAGCAAGGCCTGTCGGGCTTGAACGCCGCCAGCAAGAACCTCGACGTCATCGGGCACAACATTGCCAACTCCAACACCGTGGGGTTCAAGGCCTCGCGGGCCGAGTTTGCGGAGATGGTGGCCTCGGCCATTGGCTCCTCCGGCGGCACCAACGCCGGCATCGGCGTGGAAGTGGCTGCGGTGGCGCAGCAGTTCACCCAGGGCAACCTCACGATCACGGGCAACAGCCTGGACGTGGCCATCAACGGCAACGGCTTCTTCACGCTCACGCTGCCCGATGGCACGCCTGCCTACACCCGCTCCGGCAACTTCAAGCTGGACAAGGAAGGCAACATGATCACCAACGACAACGCCTCGGTGATGGGCTACCCGGTGGACCCCGTCACGGGCCTGCGCACGGGCACCGACCCCATCCCCATGGTGTTCCCGACGGCCGAGCCCATCCCCGCCAAGCAGACCACCACCATCACGGCGGCGTTCAACCTGGATGCGCGCGCCACCGATGCAGCGGGCGACCCCACGGCCACGCCCCCCATCCCGGCCACCCCCCGTGCCACCTATGGCACCTCGATCAACGTGTTCGACAGCCAGGGCGTGGCCAAGCCTGTGAGTCTTTACTTCCAGAAGACCGCCACCGCCAACACCTGGGACGTGTACGACCAGCTGGACGACCCCACGGCCGTGCCGCCCGTGGTGGCCACGCCCATCGGCCAGATCACGTTTGACAACAACGGCGCCATCACCGGCCCGGTGGCCACGCCACCTGCCACAGGCTTCTCGCTGCCACTCACCGTCAACCCCACGCCGCCCAACCCCAACAACCTGCCCACCTACACCGTGGACGTGAACCTGGACAAGGTGACGCAGTTCGGCACCAAATTTGCCGTCTCCAACCTGAGCCAGGACGGCTACACCTCGGGCGAACTCACGGGCATCAACATCGAGAACAACGGGATGATCATGACCCGTTACTCCAATGGCGTGACCCGTGCCGAAGGCCAGCTGGCGCTGTCGAGCTTCCGCAACACGCAAGGCCTGGCCTCGGTGGGCAGCAACAACTGGGTGGCCACGTTCGAATCGGGCCAGCCCGTGGCGGGCACCGCCACCGACGGCAACTTCGGCTCGCTGCGCTCGGGGGCGCTGGAGGACTCCAACGTGGACCTCACCGCCGAGCTGGTCAACATGATGACCGCCCAGCGCGCCTACCAGGCCAACGCCCAGACCATCAAGACGCAAGACCAGGTGATGTCCACCCTGGTGAACCTGCGCTGATGCGCGCCTGAATCTTCACTGACCCCACCCAGGACCCCGGAGAGCCCCCATGGACCGCATCATCTACACCGCGATGACGGGCGCAAACGCTGCCGCCCACCGGCAGGCCGTGCTGTCCAACAACCTGGCCAACGCGTCCACGGGCGGGTTCCGTGCCGAGATGTCCACCTTCCGGTCCGTGCCGCTGCAGGGCGACGGCGCCAAGACCCGCGTGTTCGCGCTGGAGGCCACCTCCGGCTACGTCAACACCCCCGGCCCCGTGCAGCGCACCGGCCGCAACCTCGATGCGATGGCTGCGGGCAACGCCTGGTTTGCCGTGCAGGGCCTGGACGGCACCGAGGCCTACACCCGCGCGGGGAGCTTCGAGGTGTCGGCGGGCGGCCAGCTGCTCACGCCCACCGGCCTGCCGGTGTTGTCCGATGGCGGGGCCCCCATCGATGTACCCCCCGGGGCCGATGTCTCGCTGGGCTCCGATGGCACCATCACCGCCAAGACTGCAGGCCAGCCTGCGCAGGCAATTGGCCGCCTGAAACTCGCCACCCCCACCGCCGAAGACCCGCTCAAGCGCGGCGACGACGGCCTGTTCCGTACCGCGTCGGGCGACCCCATGCCCAACGACGCCAACGCCCGCATGCTGTCGGGCGCGCTGGAGGGCTCCAACGTGAACCCAGTGGAAAGCATGGTGGGGATGATTGCCGCAGCGCGGCAGTTCGAGCAGCAGATGCGCCTGCTGCAGAACGCCGAGACCAATGACAAGACCGCCAGCCAGTTGCTGAGCATGAACGGCTGAGGCCGCGCCCCACGCTGCCACGCCAAAAGGAAGCACCATGATCAACTCCCTCTGGATCGCCAAGACCGGCATGTCTGCGCAGCAGACCCAGCTCGACGTCATCTCGCACAACCTGGCCAACGTCTCCACCACCGGCTACAAGCGCAACAACGCGGTGTTCGAAGACCTGATCTACCAGAACCTGCGCCAGGTGGGCGCCAACACCACCGAGCAAAACCAGCTGCCCACCGGCCTGCACCTGGGCCTGGGCGTGCGCACCGTGGCCACCAGCCGCAACTTCGTGCAGGGCAGCCTGCAGGAATCCAAGAACAACCTGGACGTGGCCATCAACGGCAATGGCTTCCTGGAAGTGACCATGCCCGACGGCACCATCGGCTACACGCGCGACGGATCGTTCCAGGTCGATGCCCAGGGCCGCCTGGTCAACTCCAGCGGCCTGCCCGTGGCCAACGGCATCACCGTGCCCGCCAACGCCACCAGCGTGAGCATCAGCGCCGACGGCGTGGTGTCAGCCACCGTGCCGGGCAACACCCAGCCCCAGCCGCTGGGCAACCTGGCCATGTCGTCGTTCATCAACCCGGCGGGCCTGGAGCCCATCGGCCAGAACCTGTTCAAGGAATCGGCCGCCTCGGGCCAGCCCCAGCAGGGCACGCCCGGCACCAACGGCCTGGGCATCCTCAAGCAGGGTTTTCTGGAAGCCTCGAACGTGAACGTGGTGGAAGAGTTGGTCACCATGATCCAGACCCAGCGCGCTTACGAGATGAATTCCAAGGCCATCCAGACCTCGGACCAGATGCTGGCCAAGCTGTCGCAACTGTGATGGCCAGGAAGGACACCGCCATGAAGCACCTGATCGCCTCTACCGCCCTGGCCTTGCTGGCCACGGGCTGCGCCACCCTGTCGCCGCCGCCGCCCGTGGACATCCTGCCCACCACGCCACCCCCCATTGCCACCACCACGCCGCGCACACCACCGCCGGTCACCGGCAGCCTGTTCCACAACGCCAGCTACCGCCCCGCATTCGAGGACCGCCGCGCGCGCATGGTGGGCGACAACGTGACCATCAATATCGTGGAGAACGTCACGGCCAGCCAGAAGTCTTCGTCCACGGTGGACCGCACCTCCGAAGCCTCGGGCGGCATCACCAGCCTGCCGTTTGTGAAACGCTCGCTGGCCGACCGCACCACCCTCGCGGCGGGCTCGGAAAGCACCTTCTCGGGCAAGGGTGGCACCGAAAGTACCAACACTTTCACCGGCTCGATCACGACCACCGTGGTGGACGTGCTGCCCAATGGCCACCTGGTCGTGACCGGCGAGAAGCAGATCGGCGTGAACCAGAACGTGGACGTGCTGCGCTTCTCGGGCACCGTCGATCCGCGCGTGATGCAGCCCGGCAGCATCGTCAACTCCACCCAGGTCGCCAATGTGCGGGTCGAGTCGCGGGGCCGGGGCGCCCAGAACGAGGCCCAGGCCATGGGCTGGATGAACCGGTTCTTCAACACCATCACGCCGTTCTAGGCTCCCCCCTGAGGCGCTGCGCGCCTTCCCCCCCGAGGGGGGACGCCGCCAGCGCGGCGGGGCGGCCCTTGCGCGGCGGCCCGCGCCGGGGCCGCGCCAGTTTTGACGGACACCGGGCTCTGGGACGGTTGTGGCTGCAGTAGCAGCCTGAGTCAATTGCTATATTGTTTATAGCAATAAACACTTACCGATAGCGCGGTAACGGCCATTTTTGCTTATATTTTTCGCAGCAGAACAGCCTTGACGCCTGTCCGGCGCGCTGCAGGCTGCCGGCCGCTTTCCCTCTGCCCCGAAACTCACGCAATAAGCTGGTGAACCGGCTGCTTTTCGGGTTTTAGTTTCTGGCGGGGCCGCCCACAATCGGTGCCATGAAAGCCTTGTCCCACTCCCCCCTGCAGCGCATGGTGCGCGCGCTGTGGCTGCTGCTGGCCCTGGGGGCCGCCTGCCTGGCCGGGCCCGCACAGGCCCTGCGCATCAAGGAAGTGGCGGCCGTGCAGGGTGTGCGCTCCAACCAGCTGACGGGCTATGGTCTGATCGTGGGCCTGGACGGCACGGGCGACCAGACGACGCAGATGCCCTACACCACGCAGGCGATGTCGAACTACCTGCAGCAGATGGGCATCAGCCTGCCGCCGGGCTCGGCGAACCAGCTGCAACTCAAGAACGTGGCGGCGGTGATCGTCACCGCCCAGCTCCCCGCATTTGCCCAGCCCGGGCAACTGATCGATGTGAACGTGTCCTCCATGGGCAACGCCAAGTCGCTCAAGGGCGGCACGCTCATCGTCACCCCGCTGCGCGGCGCCGATGGCGAGATCTATGCGCTGGCCCAGGGCAATGTGGTGGTGGGCGGCGCAGGCGCGTCGTCCGGCGGCAGCAAGGTGCAGATCAACCACCTGAGCGCAGGCCGCGTTCCGCAGGGCGCGCAGGTCGAGCGCGCCGTGCCCACGCCGCTCAACGAAGGCGACACCATCAGCCTGGGCCTGAACGCCTCCGACTTCCAGACCGCGCGGCGCGTGGTGCAGGCCATCAACACCAAGCTGGGCAATGGCGTGGCCACCGCGCTGGACGGCCGCACCGTGCAGGTGCGTGCCCCCACCGACCCCGGCGCCCGCGTGGGCTTTATCGCCGACCTGGAGGAGCTGCAGCTGGACGCCATGACCCCGGCGGCCAAGGTGGTCATCAATGCCCGCACCGGCTCGGTGGTGCTGAACCAGGCCGTCACGCTGGGGCCGTGCGCCATTGCGCACGGCAACCTGTCCATCACCATCAGCAGCACGCCCGTCATCAGCCAGCCCGCGCCGTTCTCGCAGGGGCAGACGGTGGTGGCGCAGCAAAGCGACATCCGCATCAACCAGGAGCCGGGCAACATCATCCAGGTGCCGGCCTCGCCCCAGCTGGCCGACGTGGTCAAGGCGCTCAACGCGCTGGGGGCCACGCCGGGCGACCTGCTGGCCATCCTGCAGGCCATCAAGGCCGCCGGCGCGCTCAACGCCGAACTGGAAGTGATCTGACCCGGAGGCGCAACCATGGCCCTCACCCTGCCTTCATCCAGCACCACCAGCAGCACCTCGAATGCGCTGGCGGTGGACATCCGCTCGCTCAATGCGCTCAAGTACGACGCGGGCACGGCCAACAACGCGCAGACCACGCGCGAGGTGGCCAAGCAGTTCGAATCGCTGTTCATGCGCGAGCTGATCAAGAGCATGCGTGACGCCACGATGAAATCCGGCCTCATGGAAGGCGAGCAGGCCAACCTGGGCCAGGACCTGCTTGACCAGCAGCTGTCGGTGAACATGGCGGGCCAGCAGGGCGGGCTGTCTGAAGCCATTGCACGCCAGCTCTCGCGCCAGATGGGCGGTGCGGACACCACGTTCTCGGTGCCCTCGACCCTGAGCCTGCAGTCCGCCCTGCCCCGCGCCACGGCACCAGCGGCCAGCGGCAGCGCGCTCCCCGAAGCCACCCAGCAAGCCCCCAAGGGCCGCGACGGCTTTGTGCAGCACCTCTCTGGCACCGCCGAACGGGTGGCGCAGGAAAGCGGCATCCCCGCCAGCTTCATGCTGGGCCAGGCGGGCCACGAAACCGGCTGGGGCAAGAGCGAGATCAAGCACAAGGACGGATCCAACTCGTTCAACCTGTTCGGCATCAAGGCGGGCAAGGGCTGGACGGGCAAGGTGGCCGAGATCACCACCACCGAGTACATCAACGGCAAGGCCCAGAAAGTGACGGCGAAGTTCCGCGCCTACGACTCGTACGAGGATTCGTTCCGCGACTACGCAAAGCTCATCAAGGAAAGCCCGCGCTACGAGCAGGCCGAATCCGTCGCCCAGTCCGGCTCGGCCATGGCCTACGCCTCTGCGCTGCAAAAGGCGGGCTACGCCACCGACCCCGAATACGCCAAGAAGCTCAGTGGCGCCATCAACAGCGTGCTGCGCACCCAGCGTGCGCAGGCCTGAGAACGCGAGGTAAGCCATGAGTCTCCTCAACGTCGGCGCCCGCGCCCTGCTGGCCAACCAGGTGGCCCTGCAGACGGCAGGCCACAACATTGCCAATGTCAACACGCCCGGCTATTCGCGCCAGACGGTGGTGCTGCAGACCGTGCAGGGCCAATTCACGGGCGGCGGCTACATCGGCCAGGGTGTGGATGTGCAGACCATCCTGCGCAACCAGAGCGAGCTGCTCACGCGCCAGTCGGCCGCGGCAGGTTCGACCCAGGCCGCAGACATCGTGCGGTCCGAGCGCCTGCGGCAACTGCAGGAGGTCTTCAGCGGCGGCACGGCCGGGCTGGGTGCGGCCATCAACGACATGATGAACGCGTTCTCGGACGTGGTGAGCTCGCCCACCGACATCACGGCACGCACGGTGGTGCTCACCCGCCTGGACGAAACCGCCGCCCGCATGCGCACGGCCGGGGAACGCCTCAACGAGCTGCAGTACACCGTCACCGAGCAGCTGGAAAGCAGCGTCACGGCCATCAACAGCCTGGCCAAGCAGATGGCGAACATCAACGAGCAGATCGCGCGCGCCAACGGCAATGGCCAGAGCCCCAATGATCTGCTGGACCAGCGCGACCAGATCATCCGCGAGATCAACCAGTATGTGCAGACCACGCAGATCCCCGCCGACGATGGCACGGTGGGCCTGTTCGTGGCAGGCAGCCAGCCGCTGGTGCTGGGCACGACAGCCTCCAGCCTGTCCATCGACGATGCCACCCAGTTCCCTGCCAGCGGCCAGATCAAGCTGTTCTTCAACCGCCCGGGCGCGCCTCCGGTGGAGATGGACGAGAACGTGCTCGGCGGCGGCTCGGTCTCGGGCCTGCTGCGCTTCAACAACAACGACCTGACCGAAGGGCGCAACCTGCTCGGCCGCATGGCCATGGCCATTGGCATGACCATGAACGACCAGCAGAACCTGGGCCTGACGCTCGACGGCGTGCCGGGCAAGGACCTGTTTGCGCTGCCCACCAGCATGCCGGGCTACACCAATGGCGCGGGCGTTGGCACCGTCTCGTTCACGGGTCCCACGCAGTTTGCAGCCTCGGACTACGAGATCCGCTTCACCACCGGCACGGCAGGCCAGGTCGTGCGCCTGTCCGATGGCAAGGCCACCCCGTTCACCAGCGCCGCCAACCTGGCCACGCTGCAGATCGACGGGCTCAACTTCAACCTGACCACGCCCGGCAACCCGGGCGAGCGCATGCTGTTCAAGCCGTTCAGCACGGCGGCCAACAATATCCAGGCGCTGGTGTATTCGCCGCGCGACCTGGCCGTGGCCAACCCCATCAACGCGGCCATGGGCACCGCCAACGGCGGCACCATGCAGCTGGCAGGACTCAAGGCCACGGGTTTGCCCAACCCGCCCGGCCTGGTGCTGCCCGCCAATGCCAACCCCGCCGCCCTTCCGCCCATCCTGGGGGGCGTGCAGCTGCAGTTCACCGCCGGCCCACCCACCACCTACGACGTGCTCGACCGGGGCACGGCACCGCCAACCGTGCTGGCCGCCGCGCAGCCCTATACCTCGGGCGCGCCGATTTCCATCAACGGGTGGGAGATCAAGCTGCAGGGCAGCCCCAAGACGGGCGACACCGTGGTCATCGGCAATGCGCTGGACCCCCAGTACGGTGACGCCTTCACCCGCAACGCGGGCAATGCCAGCGCGCTGATGAGCCTGCGCGACGTGAAGATGTTCGACGAGTCCACGCTCTCTGACGGTTATGCCAGCGCGATTGCCCAGGTGGGCACACGCACGCAGAGTGCGCTGTTTGCGGCCGAAATGTCCACCACCATCGCCGCCAACCTGGAGCGCGACCGCACGGCCGTGTCGGGCGTGAACCTGGACGAAGAGGCCGCCCGCCTGATCCAATACCAGCAGGCTTACCAGGCATCATCCAAAATGATCCAGATTGCGCAGAACATCTTTGACTCGCTGCTGCAAGGCATGGGCCGCTGACCGCCGTTCAGGCGCTAGGAGTTCGACATGAGCAACAGCATCTACCGCCTTGGCACTGCCAATATGTACGACAACGCCCTGCGCAACCTGGGCGCGCGGCAGACCAACCTGTCCAACCTGCAGGAGAACCTCACCTCGGGCAAACGGGTGGTGCGGGCCAGCGACGACCCCGTGTCGGCCGCGCAGGCCGAGCGGGCGCTCAACCGCCTGGCGCGCATCCAGACCGAGCAGCGTGCGCTGGAGACCCAGCGCAACGCCATCGTCCAGGGCGAATCCTCGCTGGGCGATGCGGTGGACCTGGTCCAGAGATTCCGCGAGCTGGTGGTGAGCGCCGGTGACGCCGCCATGACGCCCAACGACCGCGTCACGGTAGCCAACCAGTTGCAGGGCCTGCGCGAGCAGCTGCTGGAGGTGGCCAACCGCAAGGACACCAATGGCATTCCGTTGCTGAGTGCACTGGGCAGCGCGCTGGCCCCCTTCCTGGGCCCGCTCAGTGGCTCGCCCGACTACAGCTTCCAGGGCCTGCCCGGCCAGACTGCCAGCACCGGCGTGACCGTGCCCGGCGCGCTGGATGGCGATTCGGCCTTCATGTTCGACCCCAACCGCGATGGCGTCTACACCGCCGGTGTGAGCGCCATTCCGGTAGGCCGCCAGCTCACCACCACCGCCATCACCCCGGCCAACCTGGCCCTGGTGACGGGCGACAACTACAGCATCGCCTTCAGCGCCGTGGGCCCGGGCGCCACGCCCGGCACCAGCACGGCCACCTACACCATCACCAACACCACCACCGGCGCCGTGTCCGCCCCTGTGGTGGTGCCTGACTACCCCAGCGACAAGCCGGTGACCATCTCCGTCGCGGGCATTCCGGGGCTGACCTTCGACATCAAGGGCAACCCCGCCAACGGCGACACCATCACCCTGCAACCCAGCGCCAGCATGTTCAGCACGCTGGACAGCGCGATCAACGGCATCCGCAATGCCCCCAACAACAACGCAGCCATCCAGGCTGTTGGGCAGGCGCTGGCCAATATCGATATCGGGCTGGAGCGCGTGCACAACATGCGCAGCTATGCCGGTGAGCTGCTCAACCGTGCCGACCGCATCACGGGCGACCAGGAAAAGCGCTCCATCCAGCTCGAAGGCGACCGCTCGCGCGCCGAGGATCTCGATATGATCAAGGGCATTTCGGACTTCCAGAACCAGCAGGTGGGCTACGAGGCAGCACTCAAGTCCTATGCCCAGGTTCAGAAGTTGTCGCTGTTCAATTTCATCAGTTGAAGCGGGTCTTCCCACGCCGCGCAGCCCAGGCGGGGCAGGCCCTAACGACGAGACAACCGCCTGAGAGCACATGGTCCAATCTGTCCTTGGCAGCCTGATTCTGGGCTACCGCCCTTTGTGGAACCGGGCCCGCAAGCTCGCGGGCGTCCAGCTGTATGCGCACAACGAGGCCACAGCGGTGGTCGATGCCGGTCACCTGCTGCGCACCCTGCAGGAGCTGTGGTCTGCCAGCTCCCCGCCCCTGCTGATCTCGGCCCAGACGCGCCAGCTGCTGTGCGACCTGCTCGAACACGCACCACGTGGCGCGCCCTGGATCGAGGTGCGTGGCGACTGGCTTTCGGACTCGGCCATCTATGCACGCGTCAAGGCCGCGCACCAGCGCGGCCTCAAGCTGGTGTGGCGCGGCGATGCCAGCAAGCTCCCAGAACCCGAGATTGCGCGCTGTTTTGACAACAGCCTGCTGACCCTGCGCCCCGAAGACGCAGTGGCGGCCCTGCAGACAGCCCCCGCGCGCCCCGGCGCCCCGGCCACCCCGGCGCCCCGAGCCACCAGCCCCGTGCTGGCCGGGCAGATGTACGAAAACGTGGCCAGCCGCGCGCTCATGGAACATTGCCTGGACCAGGGCAACGCCATGGCCCTGGCGGGCTGGCCGTCGGAAGACGTGCTTTACAGCCTCCGCCACCATCCACAGCAGCCCTCGCACGCCGTGATCTTCAAGCTCATGAAGGCCATCGATGCGGAGCAGTCGCTGGAGACCTTCGAAGACATCATGGGCGAAGACCCGCTGCTCGCCTACCGCTTCATGGTCTATACCAACTCGGCCGCTCTGGGCCTGCGCACCGGCATCGACTCGCTGCGCCGGGGCCTGGTGATGATGGGCTACAGCTCCATCAAGCGCTGGCTGTCCGACCAGTTGCCGCACGCCAGCACCGACCCCAACATGCTGCCCGTGCGCGCCGCCATGCTGATCCGCGCGCAGCTCACCGCCCACCTGCTGGACGCAGGCATCGAGAACGACTTGCGCCGTGAGATCTACCTGTGTGGCCTGTTCTCGCAGCTCGATGACCTGCTGGGCGAGCCCCTGGGCACCATCCTGCGCCGCCTGCCGCTGTCCGAGCGCATTTACGACGCCACGGTGCTGCGCACCGGCCCTTACACCAGCGGCCTGCAGATGGCCTGTGCGCTGGAAACCGACGACGCCAGCGCGATCCGCCAGCTCTGCGAGACCTATGAGATGGACCTGGAGGAGGTCAACCGCGCGCTGCTGCGGGTGTTGGCCGACCTGGAAGTGGAACGCCCTGCTGCCGGGCGCTGAGCCCCCTAGTCGCCGCGCCTGCTCACCGCTCCTGCTCAGCCCGCACGCGCTCAAAGATGCGCCAGAACGCTGCGTCCTGCGTGGTCGCAAAGTTGATGCGCATGAGCGTGCTGGGCTTGCGCTCGGCATGGAACAAGGCGCCGGGCGCGAGCAGGTAGCCCTCGTCCAGCATGCGCTGCGACAGCGCATCGGTGTCCACCCCCGTCTCCACCCAGCCAAACAGGCCCACGGGCTCGGCCGCGAAGCTGCAGCCCGCAGCCAGCGCCAGCTTGACGCTGCGCGCGCGCGCCGCATCCAGCCGGGTGCGGATGCGCTCGGAATGGCGGCGCAGCTGGCCCTGCTCGATGCACAGGGCCAGGGCCTTTTCGAGCAGCGCGGGGGTGGTGAGCGTGGCCAGCAGCTTGGTGTCCAGCAACTGCTCCACCAGCGTGGGCGGCGCGGCCAGGTAGCCAATGCGCCAGTTGGGCGCGAGGATCTTGGCAAAGCCGCTCACGTAGATGGTGCGCTGCAGGCCATCGAGCGCGGTGAGGCGCGTGGCATGCTCGGGCGCGATGTGGCTGTAGGTGTCGTCTTCCACCACATGGAAGTTGTGCTGGTTGGCCAGTTGCAGGATGCGGTGGGCGCTGCCCGGCGTGAGGCAGTAGCCCGTGGGGTTGTGGAACACGCTCACGCTCACATAGAGCTTGGGCTTGTGCACCTCGCAATACCGGGCCATCACCTCCAGATCCGGCCCGTCCGCGCGGCGCGGCACGGGCAGGATGTGCATGCCCAGGGCGGCCAGGCGCGCAAACTCCACGGCCCAGCCGGGCTCTTCCACCATCACCGGGTCGCCCGGGCGCAGCAAGGTGCGGCTCACGATATCGAGCGCATGCGTGGCGCCCACGGTGGTGATGATGTGCTCGGGCGCAGTATGCACATTGAGCGTGGCCAGCTTCTTGGCCAGCAAGCGGCGCAGGCCTGCGTCGCCCAGGGGTTCGCCGTACTGCAGTGAAAAATCCTGCAGGCTGCGCGAGCTGGTCACCTTGCGCACGGCTGCGGGCATGAACGTGGACTCCAGCCAGTCCGGCGGAAACACGCCCATGCCGGGCTGGGGCTTGTCGCTGACCTTGTGGAACATGCCGCGGATCAGCGCCGTGGCGTTGACGGGCGACACCCCTCTGCGCCCAGCGGCCCGCGCGGCGAACCAGTGGGCCGTGCTCCAGTTGGCGGCGGCGCTCTCCAGCCCGGGGTCCACGGGGGGGGCGTCCTCTTCGTCTGCAGCAGCGGCCGAGCGGCCACTTTCGCGCACGAAGAAGCCCCGGTTCTTGCGCGCCTCCACCAGCCCCTGTGCCAGCAGCTGGTCATAGGCCGCCACCACGGTGGACGGGCTCACCCCGTTTTGCTGCGCGCACTGGCGCACCGACGGCAGGCGCGCTCCCGGCGCCAGCAGGCGGTTGCGGATGCGCTCGGAGATCCTGGCCGACAACTGCTCTGTGAGCGACTGGGTAGAAGATTTCATCAGCATGGCAAGGCCCTGGGCGGTGTACTGTCTTCGCAACCAATACAGTTTCAACACTGCGCTGACTGACTGTACTGGTGATGTACTGGTTTGCAAGATTACATTGAACCCACACAACCGACAAGAACCCCCTGCAAATCCCCATGAGCGCTGCCGAACTCACTGCCCTGCTGCTGTTTTGCACCGCCATGAGCTTTTCGCCGGGGCCCAACACCACCCTGTCGACCGCGCTGGCCGCCAACCTGGGCCTCAAGCGCGCGCTGCGCTTTTGCTTCGCCGTCCCTGCGGGCTGGACGCTGCTCATGCTGGGCAGCGGCCTGGGCCTGGGCGCCCTCATCACCGGCGTGCCCGCCCTGCGCTGGGCCGTGACATTGCTGGGCGTGACCTACATGCTCTGGCTGGCTTTCAAGCTCAGTCGCGCCGGGCAGCTGACCGAAGTGGACAGCAACCGCCTGAACGTGACCTTCTGGCAGGGCGTGGGCCTGCAGTTCGTGAACATCAAGGCCTGGATGCTGGCGCTCACGCTCAGCGCAGGCTGGGTGGTCAATGCCGCCGGACAGCCCGCCGCCAACCCGGGCGAGCGGCTGGCCATCATCTGCGGCGTGATGATGGTGTTTGCCTTCACCAGCAACTTTGTCTATGCGCTGGTGGGCTCGCTGCTGCGCCAGTGGCTGGCTCAAGGCGCACGCCTGCTGTGGTTCAACCGCGCGCTCGCGCTCGTGCTGGTGCTCACTGCGTATTGGATGCTCACCCTATGAACCGCTCACAGGAAAAAGAAGCCCTGCTCTGGGGCCTGGTCGGCGTCACGCTGTTTGCCGCCACCCTGCCCATGACACGGCTGGCGGTGGGCTCCACCGACGCGCCCCAGCTGTCCCCCTGGTTCGTCACCTTCGGGCGCGCCGCCGTGGCGGGCTTGCTGTCCATCGGCTACCTGTGGTGGCAGCGCGCGCAAGGGCGTCTGAACCTGCCCACCCGCGCCGAATGGCCCCTGCTGGGCATCACGGCCTTTGGCGTGATCGTGGGCTTCCCGCTGTTCCTGGCGCTGGCACTGCGCCATGTGCCCAGCACCCACGGCGCCGTGGTCACCGCCCTGCTGCCGCTGTCCACCGCCCTGCTTGGCGCGCTGTGGTACCGGCAGCGGCCCTCGGCAGGCTTCTGGGCCTGCGCCGTGCTGGGCAGCGGGCTGGTGGTGGGTTTCATGGTGTGGCGCGCGGGAGGGCTGTACCTGGGCGCGGCCAACATCTATCTGCTGATCGCCATGACCACGGGCGCCCTGGGCTACATCGGCGGCGCCCGCCTCACGCCCCGCCTGGGGGCTGAGCAGGTCATCTGCTGGGTGCTGGTGTGCAGCCTGCCGCTGACTTTGCCCGTGGCTTGGTGGTTTGCCCCGGCAGAGCCGTCCCGCATTGGCGCGATGAGCTGGGTCGGCTTCCTGTACGTAGCCCTGTTCTCGATGTGGATCGGCTTTTTTGCGTGGTACCGCGCCTTGGCGCTGGGGGCCGTGCGGGTCAGCCAGATCCAGCTCATCCAGCCTTTTTTGAGCCTGCTGTTTGCCGTGCCGCTGCTGGGTGAACACCTGGATGCGGGCACCCTGGTGTTTGCTGTGGCCGTGATTGCCACGGTGTTCGTTGGGAAGCGCATGCCCATTCAACAAGGAGCCCCCGCATGAATGCCACCACCCCGGAGCAGCGACTACAACAGCTGGGCCTGGTACTGCCCGCCGTGGTTGCCCCGCGCGGCAACTTCGATGCCTATGTGCTGGACGGGAATACCCTGTACCTGTCGGGCAAGGGGTCTCCCCTGCGCAACGACATGGCGGTGGTGCCCAAGGTGGGCCGCGAGATCAGCGCCGACGAGGCTCGCCAGCATGCGCGCGACGTGGGCCTGCACCTGATTGCCACCATGCAGGCAGCACTGGGCGACCTGTCGCGCGTGCGCCGCGTGGTCAAGGTGCTGGGCATGGTGAACGCGGTGCCCGACTTCATGCAGCACACCGAGGTCATCAACGGCTGCTCCGACCTGTTGGTGGAAGTGTTTGGCGACACGGGGCGGCATGCGCGCTCGGCCGTCGGCGTCGGCTCCTTGCCGCGCGGCTTCGCGGTCGAGATCGAGGCCGTGGTGTCGATCAAGGACTGAAAACCATGCATTTGCAGAACATCCCCTTTGCCACCACCGACTGGGCCAGCATTCCGCGCGAAGAAAAAAGCGCCGAAGCGGGCCAGGCTTTCTGGCGCACCCAGACATTTGGTGACGTGCGTGTGCGCATGGTCGAGTACACGCCCGGTTACGTGTCAGACCACTGGTGCGTCAAAGGCCATGTGCTGCTGTGCCTGAGTGGCGAGCTGCACACCGAGCTGCAGGATGGCCGCCAGTTCACCCTGACGCCCGGCATGAGCTACCAGGTGGCGGACAATGCGGAACCCCATCGATCCACCTCACCACAGGGTGCCACCCTGTTTGTGGTGGACTGAAGGAACCCCATGCACACCTCTGTGGAACGAGGAATGCGGCAACTGCCCGGCCCGGACGGCGAACGCTTTGCAGCGCTGATGGCGCATGGCAGCATGCGCACCGAGCTGTATGCGCCGCGCGGCCACGACCCGCAGCAGCCCCATGCGCAGGATGAGCTGTATTTCATCCAGTGCGGCCAGGGCGAGTTTGTGCAAGGCGACACACGCCGCCGCTTTCAGGCGGGGGATGCGTTTTTTGTGCCTGCGGGGCAAGTGCACCGCTTTGAGCATTTTTCGGACGATTTTGTAACGTGGGTGGTCTTTTGGGGACCATCCGGAGGAGAACGAGAGTGAAACTGAACGACCTTCCACAGACCAGCACCTGGACCCTGGCACGCCGTGCCGAGCGCATGAACCCCTCGGTCATCCGCGAAATCCTGAAGGTCACGGAGAAGCCCGGCATCATCAGCCTGGCAGGGGGCCTGCCCTCGCCCAAGACTTTCCCGGTGTCGGCCTTTGCCGCCGCTTCGGCCGCCGTGCTGGCCCAGGACGGCCCCGGCGCCCTGCAATACGCCGCCAGCGAAGGCTACGGCCCGCTGCGCCAGGCGATTGCCGACTTCCTGCCCTGGGATGTGAACCCCGACCAGATCCTGATCACCACCGGCTCGCAGCAGGCGCTGGACCTGATTGCCAAGGTGCTCATCGACGAAAACAGCCGCGTGCTGGTCGAAACCCCCACCTACCTGGGCGCGCTGCAGGCCTTCACCCCCATGGAACCCAGCGTGGTGGCCGTGGCCAGCGACGACGAAGGCGTGCTCATCGACGACCTGCGCGCCAAGGTGGGCACGGGCGCCGACAAGGCGCGCTTCCTGTACGTGCTGCCCAACTTCCAGAACCCCACGGGCCGCACCATGAGCGAAGCCCGCCGCGCCGCGCTGGTCAAGGCTGCTGCCGAGCTGAACCTGCCGCTGGTGGAAGACAACCCCTACGGCGACCTGTGGTTTGACAACCCGCCGCCCGCACCGCTCACGGCCCGCAACCCCGAAGGCTGCATCTACATGGGCTCGTTCTCCAAGGTGCTGGCCCCCGGCCTGCGCCTGGGCTTTGTGGTGGCCCCCAAGGCCGTGTACCCCAAGCTGCTGCAGGCCAAGCAGGCGGCCGACCTGCACACCCCCGGCTACAACCAGCGCCTGGTGGCCGAGGTGATGAAGGGCAACTTCCTGGACCGCCATGTGCCCACCATCCGCGCGCTGTACAAGCAGCAGTGCGAAGCCATGCTGGCCGCGTTGACCAAGGAAATGGCGGGCCTGGGCGTCGAATGGAACCGCCCCGACGGCGGCATGTTCCTGTGGGTTCGCCTGCCCGAAGGCATGAGCGCCATCGAGTTGCTGCCCAAGGCCGTGGAGCGCAACGTGGCCTTTGTGCCCGGCGCGGCCTTCTATGCCGACAACGCCGACCCGCGCACCCTGCGCCTGTCATTCGTGACCTCCACCGTCGAGCAGATCGCCACCGGTATCGCCGCGCTGGCAGCAGCCATCCGTGAGAGCAAGGGCTGATTCACCATGCTGAGGCTCTGGGGTCGGCTGTCGTCCATCAACGTGCGCAAGGTCGTGTGGGCCGTGCAGGAGCTGGGCCTGCCTTCTGTGCAGCGTACCGACGCGGGCGGCCAGTACGGCATCGTGCGCGAGGCGCGCTTTCTGGGCCTCAACCCGAACGGCCTGGTGCCGCTGATCGAGGACGGGGACACGGGCGTGACGCTGTGGGAGTCCAACGCCATCGTGCGTTACCTGTGCGCCCGGCATTCGCTGGGCAACCTGTACCCCGAAGACCTGCCCACGCGTTTTGCCGCCGAGCAGTGGATGGACTGGCAGCAGACCACGCTGAACCCCGCCGGGCGCGACGCGTTCCTGCAGTGGGTCCGCACGCCTGCCACGCAGCGCAATGAGGCGCTCATCGCCGCATCGGTCGCCCTGACCGAGCCGCTGATGGCGATGCTGGACGCGCACCTGGCGCGCCAGCCCTTCATGGCGGGCGAGCGCTTCACCATGGCCGACATCCCGGTGGGCTGCGAAATCCACCGCTGGTGGGGTCTGCCCCAGGCGCGCCCGGCAAGGCCGCACCTGGAGCGGTGGTACAACACGGTCAGCACCCGTCCCGGCGCCCGGGGCGTGTTGGACCAGCCCCTTGCGTGAGCCTCACCATGCACCAGCGCCCCTTCAAGCAGATCGACGTTTTCAGCGACCGCCCCGGCTACGGCAACCCTGTGGCCGTGGTGCTGGATGCCGATGGCCTGAGCGACAGCGACATGCGCCGCTTTGCGGCGTGGACCAACCTGTCGGAAACCACCTTTCTGATGCCGCCCACCGACGCAGGGCGCGCTGCCGGAGCCGACTACCGCCTGCGCATCTTCAGCCCCAATGGAGAGCTGCCTTTTGCGGGCCACCCCACCCTGGGCACCTGCCATGCCTGGCTGCAGGCGGGCAACGCCCCCCGCCAAGGTGGCATGGTGATACAGGAATGTGCACTGGGCTTGGTACGCATTGCACATGCCAACGGCACCCTGGCCTTTGCCGCGCCGCCGCTCAAGCGCAGCGCCCCCAGCCCTGCGCTGGTGCCGCTGATCGCGAGCGCCCTGGGCCTGCGCCCGCAACAGATTCTGGGCGCGCAGTTGCTCGACAACGGCCCCGTGTGGCTGGGCCTGCTGCTCGACAGCGCCGACACCGTGCTGGGCCTGCACCCCGACCACGCACGCCTGAAGGACCTGGGCCAGGACGTGGGCGTGATCCACGTGAGCCCCACGGCCAGCAACACCAGCCAGCCCGGGGCCGTGGTGCGCGCGTTTGCCGCGCCCATGGGCAACCCCGAAGACCCGGTGACGGGCACCCTCAACGCCAGCTTGGCCGAATGGCTGATTGCCGACGGTCTGGCCCCCCGCAGCTACCTGGTGGCCCAGGGCGAATGCCTGGGCCGCGCGGGCCGCGTGCACATCCGCCAGGACGACGACCACCAGCTGTGGGTGGGCGGGCACGCAGTGACCTGCATCGAAGGCACGGTGCTGCTATGAACCTGCGCTGCCCTGCCCCGCGCCCCAGCGGCTGATTTCCCCCTCGGCCTCGCCAGAGCGCCGTGCCACAACAACCCATTTACCCACCGGTCCATACCCCGGTGAGCCCCCGGCGTGCCCAACCGCCGCCACCTTCGCCACCATTTTTGACCTCAAGGACCTAACCACCATGCACCAGCGCCCCTTCCAGCAAGTCGATGTGTTCACCGCCACGCCCTACCGTGGCAACCCCCTGGCCGTGGTGCTGGACGGCTCCGGCCTCAGCACCGAAGCCATGCAGGACTTCACCAACTGGACCAACCTGTCCGAAGCCACCTTCCTGCTGCCCCCCACACCCGAAGGCCGCGCCGCCGGGGCCGACTACCGCGTGCGCATCTTCTGCCCCGGGCGCGAGCTGCCCTTTGCAGGCCACCCCACACTGGGCAGCTGCCACGCCTGGCTGAAGGCCGACGGCCAGCCCCAGGTGGCGGGCAGGGTCGTGCAGGAATGTGGCGTGGGCCTGGTCACGCTGCGGCAGGACGGCGAGCGCCTGGCCTTTGCCGCGCCGCCCCTGATCAAGAGCGGCCCCCTCGCGGAAGAGGACGTCGTGCTGATCGCCAAGGGCCTGGGGGTGGCACGCAGCGACATCCTGCACCACGCCTGGTGCGACAACGGCCCCAACTGGCGCGGCGTGATGCTGGCGAGCAGCGAGCAGGTGCTGGCGCTCCAACCCGACGCCAGCATCCTCGGCCAGCTGGACGTGGGCGTGGTGGGCCCGCGTGGCAAGGTGGGCGTCATCGGCAGCACCGATGCCGACGGCATTGCGTTTGAAGTGCGCGCCTTTTTCCCCGGCAACAACGGCCTGGCCGAAGACCCCGTGACCGGCAGCCTGAACGCCGCGCTGGCCCAGTGGCTCATCGGCGCCGGGCTGGCCCCCACGCAGTACGTGGCCAGCCAGGGCACCCGCCTGGGCCGCGCGGGGCGCGTGTTTGTGGAGCAGGACGGCGACACCATCTGGGTGGGCGGCAGCAGCGTGACCTGCATTGCGGGCGAGGTGCTGCTGTGACCAGCGCCCCCCACGCGCCCTGCGTGGACCACCTGGTGGTGCTGGCGACCGACCTGGCCAGCGGCGTGGCCTGGTGCGAACGCATGCTGGGCGTGGCCCCCACCGCAGGCGGCGAACACCCGCTGATGGGCACGCACAACCGCATCTTCAACATCTCCGGTCCCGCGCACCCCCGCGCCTACCTGGAGATCATTGCTATTAACTCAATAGCTACCCCCGCAATACCAGCAGGCGCAAGGCGCTGGTTTGACATGGATGATGCCGCCCTGCAGCAGCAAGTGGCGCAGCACGGGCCCCAGCTCATCCACTGGGTGGCCAGCGTGCCCGATGTGGCCGAGCGCTGCGCCGCCCTGGCGGCGCTGGACGTAGAGCGCGGCGCCGTGATCACCGCCAGCCGCCCCACGCCGAACGGCCTGCTGCAGTGGCAGATCACGGTGCGCAGCGACGGCCTGCGCCTGATGGACGGCTGCCTGCCCACCCTCATCCAGTGGGGCCCCGTGCACCCCTGCGACAGCCTGCCCGCCAGCGGCGTGCAGCTGCAGCGGCTCGCGCTGCAGCACCCCCAGGCCGCCACGTTGCTAACGGTCTGCGAGGCCATCGGCGTAGCGGACAAGGTGGCCATTGCGGCGGGCGACGCCCCCAACCTCACCGCACAGCTCATCACCCCCCGCGGCCCTGTCGCCCTGTCGTCACGCACCCCGGAGTAAGCACCATGCTGTTTTCACCGCAAGAACTGGCCCTCTTTGCCATCGCCGCTCTGGTGCTGGTGCTCACCCCCGGGCCCAACATGGTGTACTGCGTCTCGCGCAGCCTCACCCAGGGACCACGCGCCGGACTGATTTCGCTTTCAGGCGTGGTGTTGGGTTTTGTCGTGCACCTGCTGGCGGCAGCCCTCGGCCTCACCGCATTGCTGGCGGCCGTTCCGCTCGCGTTTGACGCCATCCGCTACGCCGGCGCCGCCTACCTGCTGTGGATGGCCTGGCAGGCCGTCAAACCCGGGGGCGCCGCGCCGTTTGAAGCGCGCAACCTGCCGCACGACAGCCCGCGCACGCTGTTCCTCATGGGCTTCATGACCAACCTGCTCAACCCCAAGGTGGCCATGTTCTACCTGTCGTTCTTCCCGCAGTTCCTGCACCCCGAGCGCGGCCAGCTGCTGCAACAAAGCCTGACGCTGGGCGCCGTGCAGATCAGCACCAGCGCCGCCGTCAACGCCCTGCTGGTGCTGGGCGCCGCACGTGTGGCGCTGCTCCTCAACCGCAATGCCGCATGGATGCGCGCCCAGCGCTACTTCATGGGCACCGTCCTGGGTCTGCTCGCCCTCAAACTGTTGACTGAAAAGAAAGCCGCCGCATGAACACCCGCCTCGACCCCACCGCCCTGCTGCCCACCCTGGCCGACATCGAAGCCGCTGCCGAGGTGGTGTACCGCGACTTCGCCGCCACGCCCCAGTACCGCTGGGGCCTGCTCAGCCAGCGCCTGGGCACCGACTGCTGGCTCAAGCACGAGAACCACACCCCCGTGGGCGCATTCAAGATTCGCGGCGGCCTGACCTACTTCGACCAGCTCGCCCAGCGCGGTGCCCTGCCCATGGAAGTGATCAGCGCCACACGCGGCAACCACGGCCAAAGCATGGGCTGGGCTGCGCGCCGCCACGGCGTGGCCTGCACCATCGTCGTGCCGCGCGGCAACTCGCTGGAGAAGAACGCGGCCATGCGCGCTTTAGGCGTCACGCTCATCGAACACGGCGACGACTTCCAGGAAGCGCGCGAACACGCCATCCAGCTCGCGGCCCAGCGCGGCGCCCACATGGTGCCCAGCTTCCACCCCGACCTGCTGCGCGGCGTGAGCACGTATTGGTGGGAATTTTTGCGCGCCGTGCCGCAGCTCGACGTGGTGTACGTGCCCATCGGCCAAGGCTCGGGCGCGTGCTCGGCCATTGCGGCCAAACTGGCGCTACAGCACCCCGTGCGCGTGGTCGGCGTGGTCAGCCGCCACGCCACCACCTATGCCGATTCACTGGCCGCTGGTCATGTGGTGGAAGCACCCGTCACCACCCAGCTCGCCGACGGCATGGCCTGCCGCGTGGCCGACGCCGAGGCGCTGGCCGTGATGGCCCCGCACATCGACCACATCGTGCAGGTGAGCGACGCCGAGGTGGCCGACGCCATGCGCGCCCTGTTCACCGACACGCACAACGTGGCCGAAGGCGCGGGCGCAGCTGCCCTGGCGGCGGCGCTGCAGGAGCGCAATGCCCTGAAGGGCCAGAACGTGGGCCTGGCGTTGACGGGTGGCAACGTCGATGCGCCCATGTTTGCAAACACTCTCGCCATGCACTGACAGTCTGCTGGACAATGCCCCTCGCACGGCCACCACCACGGCGGCCGTGACAACACAAAAAACTGAGGGAGTGTCCATGGCAAGCCAAGCACCGTCCGGCTACCGCTGGGGCCTGCGCGCAGTCATCGCGTTGCAGTGCCTGCTGATTCTCGCGTTCGTGTACCGGGGGCTGTCCGCCCCCGGCCCTTTCGGGCCCCGCCTGCCCGCCGTGCAGGGCGAGACGCTCTGGCTCGAAAGCCATGGCACCCTCCACCAGTTCGATGCCGCAGGCCGGCGGCTGCAGCAGATCCCCCTGGGCGCGCTGAAGATTTCCGACAGCCCCACCAGCCTGCAGTTCACGCAGGAGCAGGTGGCCTGGGTGCACGACGAAAGCCGCGTGGTCCGCTGCGACCTGCAACAGCGCCAGTGCCTGCCGATAGAGCTGGAGGGGCTGGACACCCGCCGGGGCTACCGCTGGGTGCGGGTGAATGCGGACGAGTCGGAAATCACCGTCTCCGATGCCTCGGAGCACCGCGTGCTCGTGTACCGGCGCGACCCCATCACCGCGCGCTACACGCTGGCACGCACCGAGGCGCAGGGCATGCGCTTCCCCAACCAGACCTTGCAGGTGGGCGACGCGATGTGGGTGGCCAACACCAACCGCCACCAGATCGTGCAGCTGCGCACCGGCCCGGACGGCAAGACCGTGCGGCAGCAGCACCCCATCGCCCACCCCGACCTGCGACCCGGGCGCGCGTTCCCATTCGCCATGGCGCAGGACCCGCGCGGGCAGCTGTGGGTGCTGGTAGCCAGTGTGGACATGCAAAACGCCGACCTGTTGTTGATGAGCCCGCAGCTCCAGCCCGACCGCGTGATTCCTCTCGCCGCCAAACAGGACCCCAACGCCATCACCCTGTTCCAGCAGCACATGCTGCTCACCGACATGAGCAACTTCCTGGTGCGCAGGCTGGACCTGCATGGCCGCGTGCTGGGGCCCTTTGGTGACGCGGCCTTCCAGGCTGAACTGGCGGCGGCACGCAACCAGGCCACCTGGTCGCGGCGCATGCCCGCGCTGCTGCTGGGCAGCGTGGCCGTGCTGATGCTGGTGGCCCTGTGGCTGGCCTGGAAGGCGGGCGAACTGCGGCAGCTGCGCGGCGCCGCATGGCGGGCCGAGCCCGAGGACAGCCCGCAGGACGAGACGGCCCCTGCGCCTGCGCCCACGACCAACTCCACTGCCGCCAAGGATGCAGCGGCCGCCGCTTTCGCTGGCGCGGCACTCCCCATCCCGCCCGGCCGGGTGACCATGGTCAAAGCGCTGCCCGGCAGCACCCGCACGCGGCGGCGCCTGCTGCTGGCCACCAGCGCCCTGGCGCTGTTGGTCATGAGCGCCCTGCTGTACTGGATATGGCCCATGTTCTACCAGCACGACTGCGCCCCGGGCGCCGCCTGCCCAGCGTGGCTGCCGTATGGCCTGGCAGTGCTGGCCCTGGTGCCGATGATCCTGCCCCTGGTTCTGTGGCGCAGGCTGAAGGCGCTGGAAAACATCCGCATCGGCACCGATGGCCAACAGGTGCAGGCCCGGGTGGGCAACAGGCGCTACCAGGCTCCCGCGCACCAGGTCACCTGCACGCGCCAGCAGCTGCTGATCGGCCTGGGGGTGGTGCCACTGCGCCTCAACGGCGAAGCCCTGTTTGACGAAGCACTGCTGCGCCGCGACTTCATCCACCGCTTGCCCCAGATGCAAATGCACAACAGCCCCTGGAGCGCCGGGCTGCTGGGCCACTGGTGGAAAAACGGCGGCTGGCAGGGGCGTGCCATCGTGATCGGGTTCGGCGCTCTGTTTGCGCTGCTGGCGTGGTTGCTGGTAGGGCTGCTGGTGCTGCGCGGGCTGTTCTTCTGGCTGACAACGCTGGTCTGAGCCAAACACCGCCCCGCTGCTGCAACGCTGCATCATCAACTCTCAAATTGATAGCGCCGGTCGCACTAGCGACAAGCGCGCTGCGCCGGGTTGATCACAATCCGGCGCATGGGAACCCTCTACCTCGTGCGCCATGGCCAGGCCTCGTTTGGCGCAGAAAACTACGACCAGCTCAGCCCCGTCGGCCACCAGCAGGCGGTGCGGCTGGGCCAGTTCTGGCGCGAACGTGGCCAGCGCTTTGACGCCGTGATCACCGGCACGCTGCAGCGCCATGTGCAGACGTTGGACGGCATCGTGGACGGCCTGGGCGCGGCCCCCGAGGCGCTGCGCCTGCCCGGCCTCAACGAGTACGACAGCCACGCGCTGATTGCCGCCATCCACCCCCAGCCGCTGGGCCCCGCCGACACACCCGAGCGCTACCGCGCGCATTTCCGCATCCTGTGCGACGCGCTGGCGCAGTGGATGGCCGGTGTCATCAGCCCCCAGGGCATGCCCAGCTGGAACGATTTTTCCGCCGGTGTGCGCAGCGCGCTCGACCATGTGCGCCACCACCACGCAGGCCAGAACGTGTTGCTGGTGAGCAGCGGCGGCCCCATCTCCACGGCAGTAGGCGAGGTGCTGGGCACCGCGCCCGAGGTGACGATCGCGCTGAACATGCGCATTCGCAACAGCGCGGTGACCGAGTTCTCCATCTCGCCCAAGCGGTTGATGCTGCAGACGTTCAACACGCTGCCGCACCTGAACGAGGTGGAGCATGCGGACTGGGTGACACACGCCTGAAAATTTGAGATTTTTTGGCCGTTACCGCTCTATGGACAAGCCTTTATAGCTATATTTTTATAGCAAATCAACCATTCACTGTGCAGCCACCGCCCGAACGCGCGGCCGCCGATGCCGTGGCGGCGGTGGCATGACCCCACCGTGCGCTATGGTGGGTGTTTTAAGCCGCTCGCTGCCACCCCATGCGCTTCACCACCCCACCCGTTCTCGCCCTGCTGGCAGTCCTCTGGATGCCAGCGCCAGCACTCGCGCAGGATGAACCTCCGTCCAAGGCCGCGCAGAACCTCCTCTGGAAAGGCATGGACGCAGTGCTGGCAGGCTGCGTCGGCGCCCGCCCCGCCCCGCAGCAGTGCCCGGCCGGGCGCGTTGCCAAGGCATCCAGGCCCCAGACAATGGAGCGCTCCGATGGCAGCGGCAAGATCACCCTGCAGGCGGTGGAGTACCCGGGCCTGTCCATGTCGCTGCGCAACCGGCAGGTGGTGGGGCTGGAGGTCACCCAGGCATCTTGGCCCGTGCCCCACGATTTGCGCGTGGGCACGGCCGCATCCAGGGTGCGCCAGGTGTTGGGCGCCCCCACGATGGAGGGCCCGGGGCCGGACGGGGTCCAGGGGCTGTCGTACTGCGAGAAGGAAAATTGCGTGCAGTTTCTGGTGCACGTCCCTACCGGGACAATCCGCCGGGTCCGGTGGAGCTTCTACTACGACTGACAGCGGCTGACCGCCACTGACAGGACGGTGGCCACCGGCACCGCTGCCAGGGGCGAACGGCTCAGCGCAGCGGATGCTCGCGCAAGGTGCTGAGCGGCAGCGCCTGCAGCTCCTGCAGCAGCGCCACCAATTGCTGCGCTGCGGCCTGCACCACCGCCTGCCCCTTGCTGGCCGTGGCGGCGGCGGCATCGCCCACGGCACCAGCCGGGTGGTAGTCCTGCATCTGCCAGCCCAGCTTGGCGGTCTTGCCGTTGCCCAGGATGGCGTAGCGCTCGGCGCGGTCCTGCGAGGCGGAGCGGAAGTTCTGCGCATGCGCCATGTGCACCGTGGCGGGCGCGAGGTGCAGCATCATGGATGTCTCGATCTCGCCCGCGTGGATGCCAAAGCGGTGCTCCTGCGCGCTGAACTGCCCCGCCACCGCGTCGGGCAGCGGCAGGCTGAACCAGCTGGCGCTGTAGACGATAAGGTCGCAGCGCGTGCGCAGCTCGCGCGCCACGATGTCCATCACACTCACCTGGCCGCCGTGGCCATTGAACAGCAGCAGCTTCTTGACGCCCGCACGGGCCACACATTCACCGATCTCGGTCCACAACGCGATCACCGTGGCGGGCGACAGCGTGAGCGTGCCGGGGAAACGGATGTGCTCCGGGCTCAGACCCACGTTCTGCGGGGGCAAAAACAACACAGGCAAATCGGCAGGCAGCTGCGGCAGCGCGGCGTCGATCACCCCCTGCAGCAGCGTCGCATCCACCGACAACGGCAGGTGCGGGCCATGCTGCTCAACGGCCGCCACAGGCAGCACGGCCACCACTTGGTCGGCCTGGCCCGCGCCTTGCAGCGCGGCAAAGTCGCGGGTGGAGAGGTCGGCCCAGAAGCGCGATGGCAAGGTGGGGCTGGCGGGTGGGGGCGCAATGGCAGCGGTCATGGCGTGATGGTAGTCGCAGCAGGCCGCACCACCCAGAGGCACCTAACGCAGGACTGTATTGACCAGCCAATAAAACACATGCCCGGCGCCCATCAGCGACATCAGTGCGAACGCCAGATCGCTGGCACGGGTCCCGAGGCCACGGCGGCGCTGCCACACGCGCACCACCAGCGCTACCAACCAGCCCACGGTGGCAAACACGGCCCACAGCATCCACATCAGCCCCACGCCGATGCAGCCGAAGCTCTCGCAATGCAGCGTGAAGCTGTAGTACGACAGTGCCACCAGCAGCGCGCACAGGCCCAGCAGCAACACGTTGAACAGGCGCGATGCCCAGACCGCCGCGCGCGAGATCGGTGCCGGAGATGGCAACAACGAAGATGAAGGCAAAGGCGTATCCATGGCAAGCCGTGGGCAGAGTAGTGCGGGATGGGAAGCTGGACCTCAGCGGCCCAGCATAGCGCCCGCCCCTGCCTCGCGAGCTGCCGTCCATCCCGCTACCATCACCGCATGACCCACGACCTCTTCCGCCAAGACGCCTACCTGCGCGAATGCAGCGCCCACATCACTGCCACCGCCGATGCCGGCATCGTGCTGGACCAGACCGTGTTCTACCCCCTGGGCGGCGGCCAGGCGGGCGACAGCGGCGTGCTGGTGCTGGCTGACGGCACGCAGATCACCATTGCCGACACCCGCAAGGGCAAGGACGCCGACGGCAACCCCACCAGCGATATCGTGCACATCCCCGCCCCCGGGCAAGAAGACCGCGTGGCGCAGCTCACGCCCGGCACCACCGTCACGGCCTGCATCGACTGGGAGCGCCGCCACCGCATGATGCGCCTGCACACCACCAGCCACCTGCTGTGCCACGTGGTGCCTCAGCTGGTCAACGGCTGCTCCATCACGCCCGACTACGCGCGGCTGGACTTTGCAATGACCGACCCGCTGGACAAGGAGCAACTGACCGCCGCCATCGCCACCCTGGTGGCCGCCGCGCACCCGCTCACCGTGGCCTCGATCAGCGACGAAGAACTGGACGCGAACCCCGCGCTGGTCAAAAGCATGAGCGTGCAGCCCCCGCGCGGCACCGGGCGCATCCGCACCATCCGCATCGGCGGTGACGGCGACGCGCCACTGATCGACCTGCAGCCCTGTGGTGGCACGCATGTGGCCAATACGTCGGAGATTGGCGGTATCGTCGTCACAAAGATCGAGAAAAAAAGCGCCACCACCCGCAGGGTGGTGCTCGGCTTCGCCCCGTGAGCGCAGCGCAAAGCGCCGCACCTCACTGTCAACAATCTTGAACCACCGTCCCCCACCTGTTGCAATGGCTTACCTCGGCTGACGCACAACGGGGACAATAGCGGCTCGCGCGCGACCCCTCTGGTTTTTCGCCAGCCCTCCCGGGGCCGCAGCGCCCACCCCTTGCCTGCCGCCATGCCGATCTCCCTGCGCTCCGTCTCTTTCGCCTCCCTGCGCCAGCACCGCTGGTTCCGTCCTGCTGCCCGCGCCCTGGCAGGCTTGATCGGTTTGTGGCTGCTCACCTGGCTCGCTGTCCCGCCGCTGCTCAAGGGCCCGCTGGAGCGCATCGCGTCCGAGCAACTGGGCCGCACCGTGACCGTGGGCGGCATCGACTTCCAGCCCTGGAGCCTGGAATTTGCCCTGCGCGACGTGGCCGTGGCGGGTGCCAACGGCGCCCCCCCGCAGCTCACCATTGGCCGCATCTACGCCGATGGCGAGCTGCAGTCGCTGCTGCGCCTGGCGCCCGTGGTGGACGCCTTCACCATCGACAACCCCATGCTGCGCATCACCCACCTGGGCGACGGCCGCTACGACGTGGACGACATCATCGCCAAGGTCACCGCGCCCAAGAGTGAACCCGAGCCCGACCAAGGCCCAGCGCGCCTGGCGCTGTACAACCTGGCGCTCACGGGCGGCAGCATCGACTTCATCGACAACACCGTCAGCGAGACCCACGAGGTGCGCGCGCTGGCGCTGAAAGTGCCGTTCATCAGCACCCTGCCTTCGCAGCGCGAGGTGAAGGTCGAGCCCCACCTGGCGTTCACGCTCGACGGCAGCCGGTTTGACTCCTCCGCCCAGGGCACGCCGTTTGCACAGACCGGCAAAACCGACGCGCAGATCCGGCTGGATGGCCTGAACCTTGCGCCCTACCTGGGCTACCTGCCCGCCAATTTGCCTGTCAAGGTGTTGGGCGCCACGCTGGATGCAGATGTGAAAGTCGCCTTTGAGCAGCACCCGCGCATGGCCGTGAAGCTGAGCGGCACCGTGCAGGCCAGCGGGGTGCACATTGCCGACCGCCAGGGCGCCGACCTGCTGAGCTACGAGCGCCTGAAGATCGACATGGCCGATGTGCGCCCGCTGGAGCAGATCGTGCGCCTGCAGCATGTGGAGCTGACAGCGCCGGTGGTCACGGCAACACGCGATGCGGCAGGCCAGATCAACCTGGCACAGCTGGCAGCGCCCACCCCGCAGCCCTCGGCGGCCCAGGGCAAGGCCACCGCGCCTGCGGCGCCCGCGTCGTCGGCAGAAACTGCGTCTTCCTCAGCACCAGCCAGCGCCAGTGCAGCACCCGCCTCCGCAATCAAAGCCAAGGGCAAGGCCGCTGCTCCCGACTGGGTCGTGGAAGTCGCCACCGCCGCCGTGCGCGGCGGCACTCTGCGCTGGGCCGACGCCACCATGCGGCCCGCCGCCGCCTTGCAGGCCACCGAATTCGCGCTGGACGCCGCCGACATCGCCCTGCCCTTTGCCAAGGACAACGCCAAGCCGTTCACCTTCAAGGGCGGGCTCAACCTGCAGGGCAGCACGCTCAGCTTCACCGGCGAAGCCACGGACCAGAAAGCCCAGGTCAACACCACCCTGAACGCCCTGGCCTTGCAACTGGCCGCGCCCTACCTGGCCCAGACGCTGGAGCCCACGGTGACCGGCCAGCTCAGTGGCGATGTGGGCGTGCTGTGGCAAGCCCCCACCGCAGCGGCCGCGCAGGCAGGCGCCACGGGCGTCACCCTCAAGGCAGGCCCCCTGGCGCTGGAGCAGCTCGCCGTCAAGCAGGGCAAGACCACCTTGGCCAGCCTGGGCAAGCTGGAGATTGCAGGTGCCGAAGTGCCCCTGGACGCGCGCAGCGCCACGCTGGAGCGCCTGGCCATCAGCCAGCCGCAACTGGCGGTGGAGCGCGGCGCGGACGGGCGCTGGATGTTCGAGCGCTGGCTGAAGACGCCTCCGACTGCGCAAGGCAGCACAACGGCAACGGGGGCAACAGCCGACGCAGCCCCCGCCAGCAACGCCGCACCCTGGAAGCTGCGCGTGGCCGATTTCTCGGTGCAGGGCGGCACCGTCTCGCTGGCCGACAACGCCCAGCCACGGCCCGTGGCTCTGGACGTGACGGCCCTGGGCATCACCGCCCGCAACCTGGCCAGCGACGGCAGCAAACCCGAGGCCTTCACGCTCACCGCCCGCGCCGCCGCGCCCGGCAAGGGCAACAACAAGGCCGCGCCCGGCAAGATCGACTACCAGGGCACGCTGGCCCTGCAGCCCCTGGCGGCCCAGGGCCAGCTGGAGGCTACGCGCCTGCCGTTGCATGCGCTGGACGGCTACCTGGCCAGCCAGCTGTCGGTGGAGCTGCTGCGCGCCAACGTGGGCTACCGGGGCCAGGTGGCACTGGCGCAGTCCGACAAGGGCGTCAGCCTGCGCCTGGCGGGCGATGCGGTGGTCGAAGACCTGCAGGCCAACAGCACGGCCGCCTTCACCCCCAAGACCGAGGCCCAGGTGGGCGAGGAACTGCTGGCCTGGAAGAGCCTGAACCTGCGCGGCCTGGCCGTGGCCACCGCCCCCGGCACCGCGCCGCGCGTGGAGGTGAAGGAAACCAGCCTGGTGGACTTTTTTGCGCGCATTACCGTGAACGAGGTGGGCCGCATCAACCTGAGCGACATCGCAAAAACGCCTGAAGAAGCACGCGCCGCCAATGCGGCCAGTGCGTCGGCCAATACCAGCAGCGCCGCCGCCGCTGCATCCCCCCAGGCAGCGGCAAGCGCTGCGCCTGCAGCGCCAGCCGCCACTGCCCCGGCCTCCGCCGCCATCGCCCAGGCCAACCCGCTCGCCCCCGTGGTGCAGTTCGGCCCTGTGAGCCTGGTCAATGGCCGGGTGGCGTTTTCGGACTTTTTCATCAAGCCCAATTACGCAGCCAACCTCTCGGAGCTGACCGGCAAGCTCAGCGCGTTCTCGTCGCAGGCGCCCGGTGGCGATCCCGTGCTGGCCGACCTGGAACTGCGCGGTCGCGCCGAAGGCTCGGCCTCGCTCGAAATCACCGGCAAGCTCAACCCCCTGGCACAGCCCCTGGCGCTCGATATCACCGGCAAGGTGCGCGACCTGGAGCTGCCCCCACTCACGCCCTATGCCGTCAAGTACGCCGGGCATGGCATCGAACGCGGCAAGCTCAGCGTGGATGTGAACTACAAGGTGCTGCCCAACGGCCAGCTCACCGCCAGCAACCGGCTGGTGCTCAACCAGCTGACCTTTGGCGAGCCTGTGGAGGGCGCCCCCAACAGCCTGCCCGTGAAGCTGGCCGTGGCCCTGCTGGCCGACCGCCAGGGCGTGATCGACCTGGACCTGCCCATCAGCGGCTCGCTCAACGACCCCCAGTTCCGCATCGGCCCGGTGATCTTCAAGATCATCGTCAACCTCATCGGCAAGGCGCTGACCTCGCCCTTCAGCCTGCTGGCCAGCGCCTTTGGCGGCGGCGACGAGATGAGCCACGTGCCCTTTGCCCCCGGCAGCGCCACCCTCACGCCCGAGGCGCAGCAGAACCTGGACAAGGTGGCCAAGGCCCTGGCCGACCGCCCCACGCTCAAGATCACCGTGACCGGTACCGCCAGCCTGCAAGAAGAACGCGAAGGCCTGCAACGCGAAAGCCTGCAGCAACGGGTGCTGGCCGAAAAGCGCCGCGCGAGCCCTGCGGACACCAGCCCCGTGTCGGCCGCCGAATACCCCGCCCTGCTCAAGGAGGTGTACCGCCGCGCCGACATGCCCAAGCCGCGCAACCTGGTCGGCCTGGCCAAGGACCTCACCGTGCCCGAGATGGAAGCCCTGCTGCTGGCCAACCAGGCCGCCACCGAGGCCATGGCCGCCGAGCTGGCCACCCAGCGCGGCCAGGCGATCCGCGCCTATCTGGTGGCGCAGAAGCTGCCGGTGGAGCGGTTGTTCGTAGCGGCCCCCAAGGCTGGAAAACAGCCCGAAAAGTGGACACCCCGTGCGGATTTGAGCCTGGCGACACAATAGGCGGCTGGCTGGCGGAAGGTTTCGGTGAATCCCCCTCCACCAGTCTGATCGCCCCGCAGGCAGAGCACAGGGGCGCCGGAACCAAACCCGCCCTGCCCGCTCCCACACTGCACCATGCCTTCACGCCCGTTTTACCGCCTCGCAGTTACTCTGTTTTTGATAGCTGCAAGCGCTTTATGGACGGGCGCAAACGCCCAATTTGGCTCCAAAACTACCGGCCAAGGCACCAGCGTGGTCACCACGCCCTATGTGCGTGCCGAGCTGCTGGCCCATGCGCCCCAGGGCGTGGCGCCCGGCCAGCCGCTGTGGCTGGGCCTGCAGATCACCCACCAGCCCGAGTGGCACACCTACTGGAAGAACCCCGGCGACTCCGGCCTGCCCACCGACCTGGCCTGGACCTTGCCTGCCGGGCTGGACGCGGGCGAAATCGCCTGGCCCCTGCCCAAGAAGATTCCCATCGGCACGCTGGCCAACTACGGCTACGAAGGCACGGTGCTGCTGCCAGTGCCGGTGACGGTGGCCAGCACCTACGCCCCCGGCCCGCTGGCCAAGGACGCGACGATCAAATTGCGCGCCTCCTGGCTGGTATGCCGCAAGGAGTGCATTCCCGAAGAAGGCGAATTCACGCTGCAGTTGCCCATCCAGAGCACCACCGCGCTGAACGGCGCTGCATTCGACGCCGCCGCAAAGGCCCACCCCGGGCCCGTGCTGGCGGGTACCAACGGCATCGTGCCTGACAGCCAGGCGCAGCTCGCCGCCGAGGGCAACACCTTGAACGTCAGCGTGCAGGGCCTGCCCGTGGCGCTGCGTGGCAAGACGCTGGACCTGTTCCCCGAAACCGCCGAGGTCATCGACAACGCGGCAAGCTGGAAGCAGAGCTGGAACGGCAGCGTGTGGACCGCGCAGATTCCCTTGTCCGCCCAGCGCAGCGCCAGCCCCGGCCTGATGCCCGTGGTGCTGGCCGAGCAGTCGCCCGCACACGCCACCGGCCCCGACACCCGCACCGGCTACCGCGCCGAGCTGAAGGTGCTGGGCACCTGGCCGCCGGTTGCGTCAATGACGGCGGTATCCCCCGCACTGGAGGCTGCGCTCAAGGCGAATGAAGCGCAGGCAGGCGGCGCCGCAACCTCGGCTGCGGGCTCGGGCGCCTCCGCCCTCACCCTCTCCGCCGCGCTGCTGGGCGCCTTGCTCGGCGGGCTCATTCTCAACCTCATGCCCTGCGTGTTCCCGGTGCTGGCGATCAAGGTGGTGGGCTTCACCCAGCACGCGCAAGACCGGCGTGCACACCGGGTGAGCGGCATCGCCTACACGGCGGGCGTGGTGCTGTCGTTCATGCTGCTCGGCGCGCTCATGCTGGGCCTGCGCGCGGCGGGCGAGGCGGTGGGCTGGGGCTTTCAGCTGCAGTCCCCCGCCGTGGTGGCATCGCTGGCGGCGTTGTTCACGCTGATCGCGCTCAACCTCGCGGGCGTGTTCGAGTTCGGGCATTTCCTGCCGTCCTCGGTCGCCAGCCTGCAGGCGCGCCACCCGGTGGCCGACAGCTTCCTCACCGGCGTGCTGGCCGTGGCCGTGGCATCACCCTGCACCGCGCCGTTCATGGGCGCATCCCTGGGCCTCACGGCCACGTTGCCTGCGCCCCAGGCGCTGGCCGTGTTTGGGGCGCTGGGGCTGGGGCTGGCGCTGCCGTACCTTGTGGCCAGCTTTGTGCCCGCCGTGGCGCGCGCCCTGCCCCGCCCCGGCGCGTGGATGGACACCTTCCGCAAGCTGATGGCCTTCCCCATGCTGGCCACCGTGGTCTGGCTGGTGTGGGTGCTGGGCCAGCAAAGTGGCATCGACGGCGCGGGGGCGCTGCTGATCCTGCTGGTGGGCCTGTCGCTGGTGGTGTGGGCCCTGTCGCTGGCAGGCCGCGCGCGGGTGTGGATGGCCACGGTGTCCATCGCAGCCATGGCCTTGCTGGTCTGGGCCTTTGCGCCGCACATCACCCACATTCCCACCGCGCAGGCCGCCACGCCCTCCACGCAGGCCTCGGCCACTGGCTGGCAACCCTGGGCACCCGGCGCGGCCGAGCAGATCGTGGCCGGGGGCCGCCCCGTGTTTGTGGACTTCACCGCCGCCTGGTGCGTAACCTGCCAGTACAACAAGAAGACCACGCTGGCCGACGCCGACGTGCTGGCCGACCTGCAAGCCAAGAACGTCGCCCTGCTGCGCGCCGACTGGACGCGCCGCGACCCCGCCATCACGGCCGCCCTGGCGTCACTGGGCCGTAGCGGTGTGCCCGTGTACGTGTTCTACCGCCCCGGCAAGCCGCCGGTGGTGCTGACCGAGGTGCTCAGCGTGGACGAGGTGCGCGCCACCATCGCCCAGCTGTAGCCCTCCCTGCTTTCGACCACCCGCCAACCCTTCAGGAGACCCCGCCATGAAGCTGCTTCGCCGTACGTTGATCGCCACCGCTGCCCTCGTCGCTCTGGGCGCCCAGGCCGCCGCCACCGTGGGCCAGCCCGCGCCCGACTTCACGCTCAAGGACACATCCGGCAAAACCGTGCGCCTGTCGGACTTCAAAGGCAAACACGTGGTGCTGGAATGGACCAACCCCGGCTGCCCCTTTGTGCGCAAGCACTACGACAGCGGCAACATGCCCGCTACGCAAAAGGACGCCACAAGTAAGGGCGTGGTCTGGCTGTCCATCAACTCCACCGAAAAAGCCAGCAGCGACTACCTGGAGCCCGCCAAGCTCATGGCCTGGAAGCAGGAGCGCAAATCCGCCCCCACCGCCGTGCTGATGGACGAGGAAGGCACCGTGGGCAAGAGCTACGGCGCCCGCACCACACCGCACCTGTACATCGTCAACCCGCAGGGGCAGCTCATCTATGCGGGCGGCATCGACAGCATCCCCTCGGTCCGCCCGGCCGACATCGAGAAGGCTACCAACTATGTGAAGGTGGGGCTGGCGGAGGCGCTGGCGGGCAAGCCGATTTCGGCGGCGACGACGGCGCCGTATGGGTGCAGCATCAAGTACAAGTCCTGAGCCTGGGATTGGGCCACCGCCCACACTGCATGCAGTGCGCGGCGGCACTGTTGTGCATTGGCGGGCACCACTAAGATGCGGGCATGCACTGCGAACAATGTGGGCGTCCGCTCGCCAACCCGACCGCCATCTGCACGGCCTGCGACCAGGAGCTGTCCACCCCCACAGGCGGGGGGCGATACCGTTGCCCCGCATGCCACGGGCTCTTCGATGACTGGACCACCACCCTTTTGCCCCGCAACGCCCGCTGGTACACCCCCCCGCGTGAGTTAACAACCTGTCCACTCTGCAAAGAGGCATTGCAGTGGAAGCGAGATGCGGAACCTGCGCAGCTCTCTGCGAGTTTTCAGGGCATCGCCTTGGGCATGTTGGTGGCGCTCCCGAGCACCATACCCACTTCGCTCCTGAAGGGAGTCAAGGAACATCTGGGAACATGGTTTGCGATCCTGCTCTTTCTGCTGCTGATCGCGATGCTCTTCATCGCTGTTCGTCCGTCCATGCTGAACACGGGGGAAGGCGCCGGCCACTTTGTACCGGTGCAAGCGCCACCAGCGGGGAAGCCTCAATTTTGGGCGTGCTTGATCACCGTTGTGGCCATCACGACGAGCATCTGGACTGCCCCGCAGGCGGCCCAGCTACTCCTGTGGTGTGCCTGGTACGGGCTGGCTGCAGCGGGCTGTCTGGCCGTCGTCCTGTGGCGGCGCTCTGCCGAACGGCACCAGCGCTTGCAGACCTGACCCAGCGGCCCCGTCCCACACCAGCCTCCCACCCGCCTTTCATAGCCCATCGCCCCCATGCTCCGCACCCCCGACACCATCAGCACCCTGCGCCACCTGCTCACCGCCTGCCGCACCATTGCGGTGGTGGGCCTTTCACCGCAGTGGCACCGCCCCAGCTACTTCGCGGCCAAGTACATGCAGGCGCATGGCTACCGCATCGTGCCGGTCAACCCGCTGGTGGCGCGCGAGGGCGGGCAGATCCTGGGCGAGACGGCGTACGCCAGCGTGACCGAGGCGGCCGCCGCGCTGGCGGCGCAGGGGCAGAAGATCGACATGGTGGACTGCTTTCGCAAGAGCGAGGACATCCCGCCGCTGGCCGAAGAGGCCGTCGCCATCGGCGCCCAATGCCTGTGGCTACAGCTGGGCGTGTTCAACGAAGTGGCCGGGCAACGCGCCGAGGCCGCCGGGCTGCAGGTGATCCAGAACCGCTGCGTGAAGATCGAACACGCGCGGCTGTTTGGGGGCCTGGGCTGGATGGGCGTGAACACGCGCGTGATCAGTGCCAAGCGCCTGCGGCAGCTGCCTTACTAGCAATTTGATAGCTACAACCGCTTACCCATCGCGCGCAAACGGCCTTTTTTATTCATAAACCATGTCTTCCAACCCACCCTCCGGCGCCGACCGCGCCTTTGGCTTTGGCACCCGCGCCATCCACGCCGGCGCCCAGCCCGACCCGGTGACCGGCGCGCGCGCCACGCCCATCCACCAGACGACCAGCTTTGTGTTCGACAACGCCGAGCACGCGAGCAGCCTGTTCAATCTGCAGACCTTTGGCAATGTCTACAGCCGCATCAGCAACCCCACGGTGGCGGTGTTCGAGGAGCGCATCGCCAGCCTTGAAAACGGCCGCGCCGCGCTGGCCTGTGCCAGCGGCATGGCCGCGCAGATGGCGGCGCTGCTGGCCATCCTCAAGACCGGTGACCACATCCTGGCAGCCAGCACGCTCTACGGTGGTACGGTGGGGCAGCTGGGCGTGGGCTTCTCTCGCCTGGGCATTGAGACCACATTCGTGGACCCGGCCGACCCCGCAAACTTTGCGCGCGCCATGCGCCCCAACACCCGCGCCGTGTATGGCGAGACCATCGGCAACCCGCTGGTCAACGTGCTCGACATCTCCGCCGTGGCCGAGGTGGCGCATGCGCATGGCTTGCCGCTCATCATCGACAACACGGTGGCCAGCCCTTATCTGTGCAACCCGCTGGACCTAGGCGCTGACATCGTGGTGCACAGCGCCACCAAGTACATCGGCGGGCATGGCACGACCATGGGTGGTGTAGTGGTGGAGGGTGGCAAGTTCCCCTGGGACAACGGCAACTTCCCCGAAATGGTGGAGCCCAGCCGCGCCTACCACGGCGTGAAGTTCTACGAGACCTTTGGCGACTTTGGCTACACCATGAAGGCGCGCATGGAGGTCAACCGCACCTTTGGCGGCGTGCTCTCGCCCATGAACGCGTGGCAGCTGCTGCAGGGCGCCGAAACCCTGCACCTGCGCATGCGCGAGCACTGCCGCAATGCACTGGCCGTGGCGAAGTTTCTGCAAAGCCACCCGCAGGTGGCGTGGGTCAACTACCCGGGTCTGGCGGATTCGCCGTACTACAACCTGGCACAAAAGCAGTTCCGCGCGGTGGATGGCGCGCCGGGCGCCTCGGGCATCCTCACGTTTGGCGTGAAGGGCGGTGCAGCGGCGGGCGAGAAGTTCATCGACGCCTGCGAATTCTTAAGCCACCTGGCCAACATCGGCGACGCGAAGACGCTGGTGATTCACCCTGCATCGACCACGCACCGCCAGCTGAACGAAGAGGAGCTGGCCCGCGCGGGCGTGAGCGCAGACATGGTGCGGCTGTCGGTGGGGATTGAAGACCTGGACGACATCCTGTGGGACATCGACCAGGCGCTGGGGCGCGCAGCGGGCTGATCGCCCAACCGCCTACACAGGGCCGACCGGCGCCCCCAGGCGCTGCGACAAACTCCGCGCCGCCTCCCGCAGATGCTGCGCCGCCGGGCTGGCGGGCCCGGTCTGCAGCGTGGCGCTGGGGCCGATCACGGCGATGCACAGCACCAGCTGCCCGAACCCGTCGAACACCGGCGTTGCCAGCGCGCTGATCCCGGGCAGCAGCTGGTCAGTCACTTCGCTGATCTGGTGCTGGCGCACAGCCTCCAGCTCGGCCGCAAAGGCGGGCTCATCCAGCGCGCCCGCAAACCCTTCGGACGCCAGCGCAGCCGCAGCGCGCTCGCGCGGGCCGAAGGCCGCAAACACCTTGCCCGTGGCCGTGTGCCGCACCGAGGCCGTGGTGCCGTGGCGCATGGCCACGTACACGGCCGTGGGGCCTTCTTCCACACGAATGATGGTGGGGCCACTGTCGCCCCAGACCGAGGCCGACACGGTGTAGCCGATGCGCTGGGCCAGCGCGGGCAGCTCGGCAATGGCCAGGCGCACCGGGTCCACCTGCTGCAGGCTGATCAGGCCCAGCTGCATGGCCAAGGGGCCCAGGCCGTAGTGGCCGCTCACGGCGTCCTGCTCGATCAGGCCCAGCTTGCCAAAGCTCACCAGGTAGGGGTGGGCCTTGGCGGCCGTCATGTCCGCCGCGCGGGCCAGGTCCTTGAGCGCCATGCGCCGGCCGGTGCGTGCCAGCACCTTCAGCAGCTGGCCACCCACCTCCACGCTCTGGATGCCGCGCGGGCTGCGGGGCGTGTCTTCGTCGTCGGCGGGGGGCAGGTCGGGGGTCGTGGTGGGCATGGGGCGATTGTCCACGCAGCGCAGCATCCATCCGCACCTCGGGTTTACACCTAAACAAATGCGTTAGACATGAACGAATTTCTTGCCTAACATCAACGCATTCCGTTTAGATAAACGCATTCACCATTAACAAATCACCACCATGAGCACCGTCAAAACCTTTGCCTCCGCCGCCGACCTCGAAGTGAAGAAGGTGAGCTTCGACAAGCTCTCCGACCACGCCTATGCCTACACGGCCGAGGGCGACCCCAACACCGGCATCATCATTGGCGACGACGCGGTGATGGTCATCGACACCCAGGCCACGCCCGTGATGGCGCAGGACGTGATCCGCCGCATCCGCGAGGTGACGGACAAGCCCATCAAGTATGTGCTGCTGAGCCACTACCACGCGGTGCGCGTGCTGGGCGCCAGCGCCTACGGCGCCGAGCACATCATTGCCAGCGAGGACACGCGCGACCTGATCGTGGAGCGCGGCCAGTTCGACAAGGACAGCGAGATCGGCCGCTTTCCGCGCCTGTTCCAGAACGTGGAGAGCGTGCCCGACGGCCTGACCTGGCCGACCATGACCTTCAACAGGAAGATGACCCTGTGGCTGGGCAAGCTGGAGGTGCAGATCCTGCAGCTGGGCCGGGGCCATACCAAGGGCGACACGGTGGCCTGGCTGCCGCAGGAAAAGATCCTGTTCAGCGGCGACCTGGTGGAGTTCGACGCCACGCCATACGCAGGCGACGCGTACTTCCAGGACTGGCCGCAGACGCTGGACAACATTGCGGCCCTCAAGCCCGAGAAACTGGTGCCCGGCCGGGGCGCCGCGCTGCAGACACCTGAGCAGGTGCAGGCGGGCTTGGCGGGTACGCGCGCCTTCATCAGCGACCTGTACGAGAGCGTGAAGGCCAGTGCGGCCAAGGGCGAGGACCTGCGCAAGGTCTACGAGGCCACGTTTGCCAAGTTGCAGCCCAAGTATGGGCACTGGGTCATCTTCAACCACTGCATGCCGTTTGACGTGACCCGTGCGTACGACGAAGCCACGCAATACCCCGACCCACGCATCTGGACCGCCGAGCGCGACATCCAAATGTGGAAGGCTTTGGAAGGCTAGGCCGCTGAGGTTGGAGGAGACAAAAACATGAACCCCAGAGACATTCCCCCAGAGGCCTTCCACGCCAGCGGCGCCGAGGTGCAGGCCCTCGATTTTGGTTATGTGCGCTCGCCCGATCAGGACCGCACGACGCCCGCGCAGCACCCCGTCGTGGTCATTGGCGCGGGCCCGGTGGGCCTGTCGCTCGCCATCGACCTGGCCCAGCGCGGGCAGCGCGTGGTGGTGCTGGACAACGACCACAAGCTCTCCATCGGCTCACGCGCCATCTGCTTTGCCAAGCGCACGCTGGAGATCTGGGACCGCCTGGGTGTGGGCCAGCGCATGGTGGACAAGGGCGTGTCGTGGAACCTGGGCAAGGTGTTCCTCAAAGACGAACAGCTGTATGAATTCAATCTGCTGCCCGAAGAGGGCCACGAGCGCCCCGCCTTCATCAACCTGCAGCAGTACTACGCCGAGGCCTACCTGGTGGAGCGTGCGCTGCAGCTGCCGGGCATCGACATCCGCTGGCACAACAAGGTGACGGCGGTGCAAAGCCGCGCGGACGGCGCGCTGCTCAGCATTGACACGCCCGAGGGCGCGTACCAGATCGACGCGCAATGGCTGGTGGCCTGCGACGGCGCGCGCTCGCCCACGCGGCAGATGCTGGGACTGGAGAGCAAGGGGCGCATTTTTCAGGACCGCTTCCTGATCGCTGATGTGAAGCTGGCGGATGAGGCGAACTTCCCCACAGAGCGCTGGTTCTGGTTCGACCCACCCTTTCATCCCAACCAGAGCGTCCTGCTGCACCGCCAGCCCGACAACGTCTGGCGCATCGACTTCCAGCTGGGCTGGGACGCCGACCCCGAGGAAGAAAAGAAGCCCGAGAACATCATCCCGCGCGTGAGGGCGCTGCTGGGGGCGGATGCGCAGTTTGAGCTGGACTGGGCGAGCGTCTACACCTTTGCCTGCCTGCGCATGGACCAGTTCGTGCACGGCCGCGTCATCTTTGCGGGCGACAGCGCCCACGGCGTCTCGCCCTTTGGCGCGCGCGGCGCCAACAGTGGCGTGCAGGACGCCGAGAACCTGGCCTGGAAGCTGGACTGGGTGCTCCAGGGCCGCGCCAGCCAGGCACTGGTGAATACGTATGGATCAGAGCGCGAATACGCAGCCGATGAGAACCTGTGCAACTCTACGCGTGCCACCGACTTCATCACGCCCAAGAGCGAAGTGAGCCGCCTGTTCCGCGACGCGGCGCTGCACCTGGCGCGCGAGCATGCGTTTGCGCGGCGTATCGTGAACAGTGGCCGCCTGTCGGTGCCTGCCACGCTGCACCAGTCGCCACTGAACACGCCGGATACCGATCACTTCGCAGGCACCCAGGTGCCCGGCGCCGTGCTGCTGGACGCACCGCTGACGAAGCAAGGCCAATCCACCTGGCTGCTGCGCGAGCTGGGGCCGGATTTCACGCTGCTGGTGTTTGGCCCAGCCCCCACCTGGACGCGCGACCTGCCCGGTGTGAAGGTGCTGCAGATCGGCATCGACGTGATCGACCACCAGGCACTGGCCGCCCAGCGGCTGGATGCGCTGCCGCGCACCGTGTACCTGGTGCGGCCCGACCAGCATGTGTGCGCACGCTGGCGCACGCCCACCGAAGCAGCGGTGCGCAGCGCACTGGCGCGTGCAACGGTCGCAGCGGCCTGACCAGGAAGACGACAAGGAACATGCCCATGCTGAACACCCAACCGAACCTGCAGGCCTGCGACGACTTTTATGAAGCGCTGATTGCGGCGCACCAGGGCCTGTCCACGCCCGAGAGCCACGCCATGAACGCACGCCTGGTGCTGCTGCTGGCCAACCACATTGGCGACCAGGCCACGCTGCAGCACGCGCTGCAACTGGCGCGCGGCAGTGCCGTGCCCACGGCCGACCGGCGCACTACCCCGGCGATCACGCCGGTGGTGCCCACCCACGCGGTGGCGGCCTAGCCCGTCCCTTCTGCAATCACCACGACAGCACCGCGCAGACGGTGCGGGGTCCGACTCGACTTGAACTTTCACAACCACGGAGACAACACCACCATGCAGCGCAAACATTTCCTCACCACCCTGGCCGGACTGGCCCTGGCCACCACCCTCCCCCTGGCCCATGCCCAGGACACCAAACCGCTCGAATGGGTGGTGGGCTACGCCGCTGGCGGCGGCTCGGACATCGTGGCGCGCACGATTGCCGAATCGATGTCGGCCACGCTGGGCCGCCCCATCGTCATCAACAACAAGCCCGGAGCGGGCACCAACATCGCCGCTGAATACAGCGCGCGCAACAAGGACTACGGCAACCTCATTTTCTCGGCCGACTTCGCCACGCTGGCGGCCAACCCGTTTTTGTTCAGCAAGCTGAGCTACAACGCCGAGAAGGACTTCCAGCCCGTGGGCCTGCTGGTGCGCTTTCCGATGTTCCTGGTGGTGTCCAACAACGTGCCCGCCAAGAACTTGAAGGAGTTCATGGCCTGGGCTAAGGGTCAGCCCGATGGCGTGAACTGGGCGTCCGCCGGGCCGGGCAGCCCGCACCACCTGGTGGGCGAGCTGTTCCGCGAACAGAGCGGACTCAAGCTCACGCATGTGCCGTATCGCGGCGCAGCACCGGCCATCCAGGATGTGATCGGCGGCCAGGTGCCCGCGATGTGGATCGACAGCGCCACGGTGTACCCGTTCCTCAACACCGGCAAAGTGAAGGCCATTGGCGTGGCCAGCCCGCAGCGCGTGGGCACCATGCCGGAGGTGGCCACGATTTCCGAGCAAGGGCTGCAAGGGTTTGAGGGGTTCGCGTGGCAGGGCATCGTCACCCCCACAGGCACACCGGCCGATGTGGCAGCGAACTTCAGCAAGGCCCTGCAGACCGCGCTGGCCGACACCCGCACCAAGGCCCGGCTGCAGGCCCTGGGGGTGGAGCCCATGCCCG
Source organism: Acidovorax sp. GW101-11A03 (assembly GCF_059424825.1). Lineage (NCBI taxonomy): Bacteria > Pseudomonadati > Pseudomonadota > Betaproteobacteria > Burkholderiales > Comamonadaceae > Acidovorax > Acidovorax sp. GW101-11A03. Next base: position 68,789 of record NZ_JBWKZU010000008.1, read on the forward strand.
GCACGGCGGCGCAGATGGGCAGCTTTGCGCGCGCCGAGCGCGAGAAATGGGGGCGGGTCATCACCAAGGTGGGCGTAAAACTCGACTAACCCCCTGTGTCGCCTTCGGCGCCTTCCCCCAAGGGGGACGCCACCCGTGGCCTGGCAGAGCCAGTTCCACGGTGGCACTGGCGGGCGCTGCGCCTACACTGCGCGGCCCTGCCGCTGAACGGCACTCAGCGGCTGCGTGCCAGGCGCCGCTTGCGCTGCAGGGCAGGCGCCAGCCACAGCAGTTGCACCGTGGCATAGCCCAGCACCGCCATCACCAGGCCCACCAGCAGCGGTGCGCCCAGGGCCTGCATCCAGGTGCCCAGCGCCTGCACCGAGAAGTCTCCGCCCGGCACCACGCTGCCCCATGCAGGCAGGGTGTGGGTGCCAGGCATGACCAGCGCGCCCAGGTAGAACGCCAGCACATACAGCGGCACGGTGGTGAGCGGGTTGGTATAGAACGTGGCCACCCCACCCGCCACGATGTTGCCGCGCAGCCAGGCGCAGACCAGCAGCGTGCCCGGGATCTGCAGCGGCCCGGGGATCAGCCCGCAGAACATGCCCGCCGCCACCCCGCGCGCCAGTGGCTGGCGCTGAAAGCGGAACAGCGCACGCTGCTCCAGCCAGGGCTGGTAGCGCGCCAACCAGCCGCGCTCCAGGTGGGCGCGCGCCCGGGGTTCCAGCCCGCGCAGCCAGCGGCGCAAAGTGCAGAGCATCTGCATCGTCAGCCCCAGGCCAGCGCAGCGGCGGCACCGGCGCCGCACAGGGCCGACAGCCCCATCAGCAGCCGCACGTCGCGCCGTTCGTTGCCCGCCCGGTGGGCGATGACGGTGGCCGCGACCAGGCCCGCCAGCAGGAAAAGCAAAACAGAGTCGAAGAGTTCCATGGCGGGTGGCCCTGCGTCAGTCTTTGCGTGGCAGGGCCGGGGCGCCGTGGGCGCTTTCGCCCGAGCTGCGCAGCGACAGGAAGATCGAGCCAGCGATCAGCGACGCAGTCACCAGCAGGGCGTAGCCGATCGGGATCTTCACCAGGTCGATGAGCAGCATCTTGCCGCCGATGAACACCAGCACCAGCGCCAGGCCATAGGCCAGCAGGTGGAAACGGTTGGCCAGGTCGGCCAGCAGGAAGTACAGCGCACGCAGGCCCAGGATGGCGAAGATGTTGGCCGTGAGCACGATGAACGGGTCGCTGGTGATCGCGAAGATGGCCGGGATGCTGTCCACCGCAAAGATGATGTCGGTGGTGCCGATGAGCACCAGCACCACAAACAGCGGCGTGAAATGCTTGACCCCGTTGATCATGGTCGAGAGCTTTTCGCCATCGAACTGGTCGGTGATGCGGATGCGCTTCTTCAGGAACTTGAGCACCGGGTTGGTGGCGATGTCGGGCTCCTGGCCCGCAGCAAACCACATCTTCACGCCCGTGATGACCAGGAACGCACCGAACACATACAGCAGCCAGTGGAAGGTGGCCAGCAGCCAGGCACCGGCCAGGATCAGCAGCGTGCGCAGCACGATGGCGCCGATGATGCCGATGATGAGCGCACGCTTCTGGTACTGCGGCGGCACCGCGAAGTAGCTGAACAGCATCAGGAAGACGAAGATGTTGTCCACCGACAGGCTCTTCTCGACCAGGTAGCCGGTGATGAACTGCATCGACACCGTGTTGGCCACCTCGCGGCCCTGGCTGCCGTCCAGGTACCACCACAGGATGGCGACGAACACAAAGGCCAGCGAGAACCACAGCAGGCTCCAGCGCAGAGCTTCTTTCATCGTGACCTTGTGTGCGCCCTGGCGCTCCATCACCAAGAGGTCGATGGCAATGGCCACCACCACAAAGACGGCAAAACCCGTCCACATCCACCAGGTGCCTATTGTTTCCATGATCTTTCTCCAAAGGGGAATGCGTGGCCGGGCGCCCCACCCGGCAACAGACCCGCACTGTAGGGATGCAGTGGATTCTTAAAAACCTGTCATATTGGTAGCATTGGTTCGGTTTTTACGAACCAAACCTGTTTCTCCCCCGAAAGGCGCCCATGAGCCAGAGCTTCAACTACCGCCACCTTTTCTACTTCTGGGTGGTGGCCAAGGAGGGCGGCATTGCCCGCGCCGCCGAGCGGCTGGACATGGCCGTGCAGACCATCAGTGCCCAGGTGCGCGAACTGGAGAAGGCCCTGGGCGTGAGCCTGCTGCGCACCGAGGGCCGCAACCTGGTGCTGACCGACGCGGGCGTGGCTGCGCTGCACGAGGCCGACCACATCTTCGCTTTAGGCGAGCTGCTGCCCGTGCGCGTGCGCGAGGCCGCCAGCGGCCAGACGCTGCGCCTGAACCTGGGCATCTCCGACGGCATCGCCAAGCTGGCCGTGCACCGGCTGCTGACTCCCGTGCTGGACGAGCCGCACCTGCGCCTGCTGTGCCACGAGGGCGAGTTTCAGCCCCTCTTGGGCGAGCTGGTGCTGCACAAATTGGACGCCGTGCTGGCCGACCGCGCCGCGCCCCCCAACCCCGCCCTGCGCACCACCAGCCAGTTGCTGGGCAGCAGCGCCATCGCCTGGTACGCGCCACCGCTGTGGGCCGAGGCGGCGGCCAACAACTTCCCCCACAGCCTGGCCGTGGTGCCCGTGCTGCTGCCCACCGACCACGCCGCCATGCGCGCGCGCATCGACCACTGGCTGGAACGCGAGCGCATCCGCCCGCGCATCGCTGGCGAGTTTGAAGACAGCGCGCTGCTGAGCACCTTTGCCGCCACCGGCATGGGCGTGATGCCCGCGCCGGTCTCCCTGGGCGAGCACCTGGCCACCACACACGGCCTGGTGCAGGTGGGCACCACGCCCGACGTGCAGGAGCAGTTCCACCTGATCTACAGCGCCCGCAAGGTGATGCACCCGCTGCTCACGCGGCTGCTGGAGGCAGGGAAAAGTGGAATGCTATTAAATTTATAGCTTAAAAGGCATAGCCATCAGGCGGTGAAGGCCAAAAATTGCCTCAACACTGGCCCCTGCGGACGAACATGCACAGCGGCCCGGGGACTCACCGGCCCGGCATGTCCTTGACCGAGTAGCCCAGGCTCACGGTCGCGTCCTCCGGAATGGCGGGCATGGATGCATTCCACGCCTCCCACGCGGCGCGCATGGCCTGCAGGCGTTCGGGCTCCACAGGCGCGCGGTTGGCGCGCTCGCGTTCGTCGTCGGCCAGGTTGAACAGGTAGTCGTTGCCGTCCACGCGCAGGTACTTCCAGTCGCCCTGGCGCATGGCGCGCTGGCCCCGGTGGTTCATGCGCCAGAACAGCGGGGGCTCATCCTGCACGCTGACATCGCGCAGCAGCGGCATCAGCGAGCGGCCGTCCAGCGGGTAGTCCGCATGCGCGGCGGCCCCGCCGGCGTCGAGCATGGTGGCCGACCAGTCCATGGTCATGCAGGTCTGCGCACTCACGCCGCCGGGGGCGATCACGGCGGGCCAGTGCGCGATCCAGGGCACGCGGATGCCGCCTTCGGTCAGGTCCATCTTGCCGCCCACCAGGGGCCAGTTGTCCGAGAAGCGCTCGCCGCCGTTATCGCTGGTGAACACGACCAGCGTGTCGCGCGCCAGGCCCTGCTTTTCCAGCAGCGCCATGATGCGGCCGATGCCTTCGTCCATGTGGTGGATCATGCGGCGGTAGGTCTCGATGTTGCCGCCGTGCAGATGGAACAGGTTGCCCTTGACCTCCTGCGCCAGCGCCTCGTCGTCGCGGGTCTCCCACGGCCAGTGGGGCGCGGTGTAGTGCAGGCTCAGAAAGAACGGCGTGCCGTCCTTGGCGCCCTCCGCCATGCGCTGCACATAGTCGAGCGCGTGGTCGGTGATGAGGTCGGTGAGGTAGCCGTCCTGCTGCTTTTCTTCCTCGCCCAGGTACAGGTCGTGCGTGCCGTTGGAACTGCAGTGGGTGAAGTAATCCACCCCGCCCGACATGGGCCCGAAGAACTCTTCATAGCCCGAGCGCAGCGGCCCGAACGCGGGTGGGTAGCCCAGGTGCCACTTGCCCATCAGCGCCGTGCGGTAGCCCGCTGCACGCAGCAGCGAGGGTAGCGTGGGGTGCTCGGGCGGCAGGCCCAGCGTGGTGCTGCCCCGGCTCTTGCTGTTGATGGGCTCCTCGGCTGCGCCACGCAGGCGGTACTGGTAGCGCGCCGTCATCAGCGCAAAACGCGTGGGCGAGCAGACGGGGGAATTGGAGTAGCCCTGCGTGAGCTTGAGGCCGTTGGCCGCCAGCTGATCGAGCACCGGCGACACCGGGCCAAAGGCTGCGTCGCGGCCACCATAGCAGCCCAGGTCGGCATAGCCGAGGTCGTCGGCGACGATGAAGATGATGTTGGGGCGGGTGGTCATGGTTTGAAGCCCGAGCGCTGTACCACCGGCGCCCATTGCGCGCGGTAGGCCTTGAGCATGGCTTCGGTCTGCGCCATGGTCGCCACCACGGGCTCCATCTTGGCGGTCTCGAACTTGCGCTGGGTGTCGGGGTCCTTCATCACTTCATGGATCAGCCTCGCCAGGCGCTCGGCCTGCGCTTTGGGCATGCCCATGGGCGCGAAGAAGGTGTTCCAGCCAGTCGCTGCCAGATCCAAACCGCTTTCCTTGAAGGTGGGGATCTTTCCATCCAGCGCACTGCGCTTGGCACCCGACACCGCCAGGATGCGGATCTTGCCGGCCTCGTGCTGCGGCAGCAGGGTGTCAAACGTGTCGAACGCCACAGGCACCTGGCCGCCCAGCAGGTCATTGAGCAGAGGCGCCGAGCCCCGGTAGCCCACCACCTCGGCGCGCACCTTGGCGGCGTCGCCCACCATCAGGCCAAAAAAGTGCGGCAGGCTGCCCGTGGCGGGCACACCGAAGTTGGCCTTGTCCGGGTTGGCCTTGAGCCAGGCCATGAGGTGCGGCAGCTCCTTGACCGGCACGGCGCTGCCCACGGCCACGCCAAATTCGTAGCTGTTGACATGGCTCACGGGGCGGAAGTCGCGCTCAGGGTCATAGCCCGCGTCGGGGAACACCAGGGGTGCCACCAGCATCACGGCGGGGTTGGCCAGCAGCAGCGTGGGCTGGTTGGCAGGCGCGGCTTTGACGGCCTGGGCCGACAGGCGGCCGCCCGCGCCGGTCTTGTTTTCCACGATCACGGGCGTGCCGAGCTTGCTACCCAGCTTGTCGGCCACGATGCGGGCCACGCGGTCGGTGGAGCCGCCGGGGGCGTAGCCCACCACGATCCGCAGCGGTGCTTCCTGTGCCTGGGCCAGTGTGGCGCACAGGGCGAGTGTGGCGGTCAGCACAAAAGCAAGGGGTTTGCGCATGGTCGAAATCTCCAGGGGCGATGGCAGGGCCCGCGCAGCCGCGCAGGGGGATGGATGGCCGGACTGTATTGGCCACACAATCAATTGATCTAATCAATTGATGCCCGGAAATACCCTGATGCCCGCGCCTGCTCCGGCCCCCTCACCCCCCACCCCATCCACTCCGCCCGGCCACCGGTTGGCCCACCCGCAGGCGGCCAACGACCTGCTCATGTACCGCCTGAACCGCCTGCTGGCTGTGGCAGGCAGCCTGGTGGTGCGGCTGTGCGAGGGCGGCTACGGCATCACCCGGCGCGAGTGGGGGTTGCTCATGATGCTGGCGCAACACCCCGGCATGCCCCCGGCCGAGCTGGCCCAGCGCCTGGGCCTGGACCGCGCCCGCACCTCGCGTGCCATTACCTCGCTGCTGGCCAAGAAGCTCATCACCCGCAATGCCATGCCCGGCGACCGCCGCCAGGCCGTGCTGAGCCTCACGCCCGCAGGCCAGACGGTGCACGATGGCCTGTTCCCGCAGGTCAAGGCGCTCAACCAGGATCTGCTGGCCGGGCTCAGCGCCGAGGCGGTGGCGGGCCTGGACCAGGCCCTGGCCGACATGCAGCAGCGCGCCGAGGCGCTGGTCGCCACCCGCACCGATGTGCCGCGCACCTACCGGCTGCGCGGCGGCCGGCATGTGGATTGAGGGGCATCTCCCACAGGCCGCCCCAAAACGGGGAACCGGCGATATCCTCCAACACGCCCTGCAACACCCCTGCAGGGTTGCCCCCGCGCTTCCCGTCCGACCACGACCCACGCCCTACCGCCCGCCCCATGTCCCAGCACTCGACCTCTTTGTGGAGCCCCCTGCGCCAACCCGCGTTCCGGGGCCTGTGGATTTGTGGCGGCATCTTTTTTGTGGGCAGCGGCATGCAGACCATGGCAGCCGCCTGGCTCATGGTGGAGCTGACGGGCTCGTCCTTTCTGGCCGCGCTGGTGCAGACGGCCGTGTTCATGCCCATGTTCCTGCTCGCATTGCCCGCCGGGGTGCTGGCCGATACCACCGACCGGCGGCGCCTGGTCTCGGGCGCGCTGCTGGCGCAGGCGGGGGCCAGTGCGCTGCTCACGCTGCTGGTGCTCGGCGGCTGGGGCGGGTCGGCCTCGGTGCTGTTTTTGGTGTTTGTGTGCGGCTGCTGCACGGCGGTGCTCACGCCCGCGTGGAATTCCTCGGTCATTGACCCCGTGCCACGTGACGAGTGGCCCCAGGCCATCACCGCCGTGAGCATTGCCTACAACGCGGCGCGTGCCGTGGGGCCCACGCTGGCGGGTCTGGTGTTTGCACAGCTGGGCGCGGGCTGGGTGTTTGCCATCACCGTGACCACAACGCTGGTGATGTGGGACTCCATCCGCCGCTGGCCGCCCAAGGCGCACCCGCCCTCCAAGCTGCCCGCCGAGCGCCTGTGGGGCGGCACGCTGAGCGGGCTGCGCTTTGCCTGGCATTCGCGCATGATCCTGGCGCAGCTGGTGCGTGTGATGGCCTTCAGCGCCGCAGGTTCGGCCCTGTGGGCGCTGCTGCCGGTGATTGCGCAGCGCCTGGGCACGGGGGCGCCGGGCTTTGGGCTGCTGATGGGCTGCCTGGGCACGGGGGCCGTGGCCGTGGGCCTGGTGCTGGGGCGGCTGCGCGCGCGTTTTGGCATGGAAGCCATCGTGGGCGCAGGCGGCATCGTGTTTGGTGCGGCCATGCTGGTGGCGGCACTCACCAAGATCACGGCGGTGGTCTACATCGCCATGCTGTTTGCGGGCGCGGCCTGGATGTCGGCCATGTCCACCTTCAACACCGCCACCCAGGCCAGCGCGCCGCAGTGGGTGCGCTCGCGCGCCGTGGCCATGCACATGGTGGCGGCGCTGGGCGCGTTTGCGATGGGCTCGGCGTTCTGGGGCGCGGCGTCGGACATCCTGGGCCTCACGCCCACGCTGTGTGTGGCTGCCGCGTTGATGGGCGTGGGCTTGCTGCTGGCGCGCCCCATGCCGCTGCGCATGGGGGCCCTGCACGAGGTGACCCAGGCCACGCCCTGGGATGAACTCTTCATCGAGGCCGAACCCCTGCCCGAAGCAGGCCCCGTGGCGGTGGAGGTGGGCTACCGCATCGCGCCCGGCACCGACGCCGCCTTCCTCGACACCATCAGCCGCATGAAGGCCCCGCGCCGGCGAGACGGAGCCACCTTCTGGCGCGTGTACAAGGACCTGGGCGAGCCCTCGCGCTATGTGGAGCGCTTCATCGTCGAGTCCTGGGCCGACTACCTGCACCAGCGCGCCCGCGCCACCATGGCCGACCAGGCGCTGGAGACGGAAGTGCGGGCGTTCTTGGCGCCCGGCGAAGTCGTGCGCATGTCGCACTACATCGCGGAGCGGTAGGCGCCCTTGAGCCGACCCTCGGTGGTTTCGGCTTGATGCGCGTCAATTTCTACCGCCAAATCGGGGGGCGAGGCTGGCGGTCGGCCTGCGACAATCGCCAGATGACCTTCGCCCCCCTTGCCAACGACACCTTCCTGCGTGCCTGCCGCCGTCAGGCCACCGACTACACGCCCCTGTGGCTCATGCGCCAGGCGGGGCGCTATCTGCCGGAGTACAAGGCCACGCGCGCCCAGGCGGGCAGCTTCATGGGGCTGGCTACCAATGTTCAGTACGCCACCGAAGTGACCCTGCAGCCGCTGGAGCGTTTTCCGCTCGACGCGGCCATCCTGTTCAGCGACATCCTCACCGTGCCCGACGCCATGGGCCTGGGCCTGTCGTTTGCCGAGGGCGAAGGCCCGCGCTTTGCCAAGGTGGTGCGCGACGAGGCCGCCGTGGCCGAACTCGCCGTGCCCGACATGGACAAGCTGCGCTATGTGTTCGACGCCGTCACCAGCATCCGCAAGGCGCTCAATGGCCGCGTGCCACTCATCGGCTTCTCGGGCAGCCCCTGGACCCTGGCCTGCTACATGGTCGAAGGCAAGGGATCGGACGACTACCGCCTGGTCAAGACGCTGATGTACAGCCGCCCCGACCTGATGCACCGCATCCTGGCCGTGAATGCCGACAGCGTGGCCGCGTACCTCAACGCCCAGATCGACGCGGGCGCCCAGGCCGTGATGATCTTTGACAGCTGGGGCGGCGTGCTGGCCGACGGCGCCTTCCAGGAATTCAGCCTGGCCTATACCAAGCGGGTGCTGGCACAACTGAAGCGCACGGGCGTGGATGGCACGGACGTGCCGCGCATCGTGTTCACCAAGGGCGGCGGCATCTGGCTGCCAGACATGAAGGACATCGACTGCGAGGTGCTGGGCCTGGACTGGACGGCCAACCTGGGCCAGGCGCGCGCCATCGTCGGTGGGCAGGTCGGCGGCCCTGGCAAGGCGCTGCAGGGCAACATCGACCCCAATGTGCTGTTTGCACCGCCTGCGCAGATTGCACAACAGGTGCGCCATGTACTCGACAGCTTTGGCACACCCCACACCGATCGCAGCACCACCGGCCCCACGCACATCTTCAACCTGGGCCACGGCATCAGCCAGTTCACCCCGCCCGAGCATGTGGCCGCGTTGGTGGAGGCCGTGCACAGCCACTCGCGGGCGCAGCGCCAGCCGCGCTAAAGGCAGGCTGGGGCCTGCGCAGCCGCCGCAGCTGCGAGCCATTCTCTGCAAGCAAAAGGCGAGCAGGCCCCATGCACCAAAACCCCACAGCCCCGCACCCGAAGGGCTGACTTATGCACAAAACTGGAGCAGCACTGCCACCCGATGGCGCACCATGCATGGCACCATGGCGGCACCGGAAAGATTCGCAACAAACGCGTAAGTGATTGATTTCAAAGGATCTGCATCCCCTGCTTTTTTGATGGGCATTCCAGCCAAACCGCCGTCTTTCAAGGACTTGCGTGACAAACGCAGGGGATATCAACAAAGTTATCCACAGAAATTCTGGATTTCTTGCAAATCCCTTGTCAAATCAAGCACTTGCAGGCCAAACCGCAAAAATACCTGAACACGCAGGGCACCGGCTAGCACAAATTTGGGGCTGATCCGGGTCTTGACGCCAAAGTGATGTTCGACTTATGCACACAAATCTTGATGCGGCGCAACATTTTCCCGCCACCCGGCCCTATCACAGAAAATGCACCCAAATTTCTTCAGATGATTGATTCATAAGGATTTTTTCGCGCTGCCAGTTTTGTGGGCATTCTGTTCGGCGCCAGTATTCATGCGGGTTGGCGGGGTGTGCAGACAGGATGTCAACAAAGTTATCCACAGAAAGACGGGATTACTCACAGCACACGCCAAATCAAGCACTTAGCCACCAAACCTCTACAGCTCCTCCACAAGCCCCCGTAACTGCCATAGCCAGTGCCTATCCACACCGCCATCGTCCACGTTGCATTGCATACCCCGTCGCACAGCGGCGTGGGGGACCTGCTCAGCTACGCCAGCGCGCAGCCCCTGCCGCCGGGCACGCTGGTGCGGGTGCCGCTGGGCAAACGCGAGGTGCTGGGCGTGGTGTGGGATGCCGCCGAGGCCACAGGCGAGCTGCCTGAAGGGGCTGCCATGCGGCCGGTGGCCGGCGTGCTGGAGGGTGTGGAGCCACTCGCGCTGCCCTGGCGCCGCCTGGTAGCCTTTGCCGCACGCTACTACCAGCGCGCCCTGGGCGAGGTGGCGCTGGCCGCCCTGCCCCCCCAGCTGCGCGACCTGCAGCCCGACCAGCTGGCGCGGCGGCTCAAGCGCCCCGCCAAGGCACCGGACCAGGATGGCAGCGAAAACGCTATTCAAACAATAGCACTCACCGCAGAACAGGAGCGCGCAAGGGCCCGAATTTCCTCAGAATCCGGCCCCTTCTTGCTGTTTGGCAGCACCGGCAGCGGCAAGACCGAGGTCTACCTGCGCTGCGTGCAGGAGGCGCTGGAGGCTGACCCCACCGCGCAGGCGCTGGTCATGGTGCCCGAGATCAACCTCACGCCCCAGCTCGAAGAACGCTTCACCACCCGCTTCGCGCCGCGCTTTGGCAGCCAGGCCGTGGTCTCGCTGCACAGCGGCATGACCAACCCGCAGCGCCTCAAAAGCTGGCTGACCGCCCACAGCGGCGCGGCGCGCATCGTGCTGGGCACCCGCATGGCGGTGTTTGCCAGCCTGCCGGGCCTGAAGATCATCGTGGTGGACGAGGAGCACGACCCGAGCTACAAGCAGCAGGAGGGCGCGCGGTATTCGGCGCGCGACCTGGCCATCTGGCGCGGGCGCGAGCAGGGCGCCAAGGTGCTGCTGGGCTCGGCCACGCCGTCGCTGGAGAGCTGGCACGCCAGCGACCCGGCCGTGGGCCGCTACGTGCGGCTGGCCATGCCCAGCCGCATCGGCGCGGGCGGAGGGGCAGATAGGGGCGCGGGCGCCCCGGCCCGCGTGCGCCGTGTGGACATGAACCAGCAGCCGCGCCGCGCGATCTTCAGCGCGCCGCTGCTGGCCGCCATCACCGAGCGTGTGGCGCGCGGCGAGCAGAGCATGGTGCTGCTCAACCGCCGGGGCTATGCCCCCGTGCTGCACTGCGCCGACTGCGGCTGGAAAAGCGACTGCCCGCACTGCAGCGCGCACCAGGTGTTCCACAAGACCGACCGCACCCTGCGCTGCCACCACTGCGGCTACACCGTGCGCGTGCCACGCGCCTGCCCCACCTGCGGCAGCCCCGACATCCACTCCATGGGCCGGGGCACCGAGCAGCTCGAAGAACAGCTTGGCGCGCTGCTCTCCGAAGTGCTGCGGCCCGACCGCACGCCTGCGCGCATCGCCCGCATCGACGCCGACACCACCAAGGCCAAGGGCGCGCTGGAGGCGCAGCTGGCCCAGGTGCATGCGGGCGAGGTGGATGTGCTCGTGGGCACGCAGATGATTGCCAAGGGCCACGACTTCCGGCGCATCACGCTGGTGGCCGCCGTGCAGCCTGACGGAGCGCTGTTCAGCAGCGACTTCCGCGCGCCCGAGCGGCTGTTTGCGCTGCTCATGCAGGCGGCAGGCCGCGCCGGGCGCGACGCCGCGTACATGGCAGCCCAGGGTACGCAGTGCGAGATGTGGGTGCAGACCTTCCACCCCCAGCACACCGTGTACGAGGCGCTGCGCAAACACGACTACGAGGCCTTTGCCGCCCAGCAGCTGAAAGAGCGCGAAGAGGCCGCCATGCCCCCGTTCGCCTTCCAGGCCCTGGTACGCGCCGACGCGCGCACGCAGGAGGTGGCCCAGGGCTTCCTCACCGCCGCCACGGCTGCTGCACACGCGGCAGGCCTGCCGGGGCTGGACGCGGTGACGCTGTTCCCCCCCGTGCCGCTGACCATCCAGCGGGTGGCCAACGTGGAGCGCGCCCAGATGCTGATGGAGAGCGGGAGCCGCGCCGCCCTGCAGCGTTTTCTGGCCGCCTGGCAGCCCGTGCTGCAGGCCACACGCAGTGCGCCCGAGCACAAGGGGCTGGTGCGCTGGCTGGTGGATGTGGATCCGCTCGTGATTTGAGGCTTTTTGGCGCCCTGCCGCTCATTACACAAGCGCAATCAGCTATCAAATAGATAGCACTCAGCCCCTGGAGCGAAGGGCTTGCAGAGCCCCGAACACCCAATTTTTAAAACCAAAAATAATATTAATTTGAATTTAAATATAAATTCAAATATACTTCGGACTGTTGCAGTCATGGGCCTTGCTTCGGCCAGTCACCGCAACGTCTGCCCCGGGTGCATTCCGCCCCTTGCAGACGCTTCCTTGGCGACCTTCGTCGCCCCGTGGGTCTGTAGAGCTGCAGCCCACCGCGTTCCTTGCTGCTCACGCAGGCCACCGTTGCGGCCCGCGATCCTGATTGATCCAGATTTCACAGCCTGCCATTTCCATGGGCCCCTACGTCGTTTCGCCCACGACACACCCTACCGACTGCGGCCGCTTTCGCGCCTCCTTCTCGGTCCACCGCTCCCAGGGCAACGGCAGCTACTGCCGCGTGTTCCGTTTTGACAAAGCCTTCGCCTCGCGCGAAGCCGCACGGCTTTTTGCCGTCACGCAGGGCTGGCTGCAAACCAGCATGCAGCACCCACCCCAATGCTGATGGCCTGCGGCCTGACGCAACTGCCATCCCCCATGCCTCCGCTGCGGATTTCCCTTCCGCAGCGCAGAACCCCAACGGTGCGCGAATCGTTGCGCGCCATTTTCAGAAAGGCTCTTCCATGAGCAGCAAAATCTATGTGGGCAACCTGCCCTATTCCGTGACCGATGCCAGCCTGAACAGCAACTTTGCCGAGTTCGGCGGCGTGTCGTCTGCCAAGGTCATGATGGACCGTGACACGGGTCGCTCCAAAGGCTTCGGCTTTGTGGAGATGGCCAATGCTGACGTGGCCCAGGCCGCCATCAAGGCGCTGCACGGCATGTCCGTGGACGGCCGCTCGATCGTGGTGAACCTGGCCCGCCCACGCGAAGAGCGCAGTGATGCTGGCGGCTACACCGCCAGCAAGCGCGCAGATGTGGGCTACGGCACGGGTGGCCACGGTGGCGGCCGCTACTGAACCCGGCAGCCTCAACAAAAAAACCGGCTCACCTGAGCCGGTTTTTTTTTCGCCCCAGCGCAAGATATCAGGCTTTTTCAGGCCTCTGCGCGCATGGGGTGGTCGCAAATAGCTACAAAATAAATAGCAATCAGGTCAACAGCGCCACCGCCGCCGAAAAGCTCAAGAACGCCAGCGCCGTGCTCACCAGGATGATGCGCGCCACGCGCCCGTTGTTGGCGCCGAACTTCTCGGCCAGCAGCGACACATTGCTGGCACTGGGCAATGCGGCCAGCAGCACCAGCACCGTGAGCGCAAACGGAGTGAGCGGCACACCCACCGCGATGGCAGCCGTGCCCACGGCCCACACCAGCAGCGGGTGCACCAAGAGCTTGGCCAGCGCCACGGGCACGTAGTCGCGCGCGGGCACCTGCTCGTGCTGGTTCATCTGTGAACGCGCCAGCACGGCGCCAATGGTGAACAGCGCCACGGGCGATGCCGCGTCGGCCAGCATGGCAATGGTCTTGTCCACCGGGCCAGGCAACTGGAACTGCAGGGCCGAGGCCAGCGCCCCCAGGGCAATCGACCAGGGCATGGGATTGGTCGCCATGCCCTTGAAGGCATTCTTCAGCGCCACCCCCACGCCATGCGTGCCTGCGCCATCCAGGCGCGAGAGCGCAATGCACAGCGAGCTGGTGATGACCATGTCCACCACGATGGTGACGATGGCCGGGCCCGCACTCTGCGCGCCCAGCAGCGCCACCAAGAGCGGCACGCCCATGAAGCCGGTGTTGGGGAAGGCGGCCACCAGCGCGCCAAAAGCCGCGTCGTTCCAGCCGATGTGCGCCTTGCGCGTGAGCGCCACCGTGGCCCCCACCATCACCAGCGCACACAGCACATAGACGCCCGCCACGGCCGGGTCGAGCAGCTGGGCGATGGGTGTGCTCGCGCCGAAGCGGTACAGCATGCAGGGCAGCGCAAAGTACAGCACGAAGGCGTTGAGCCCCGGGATGGCCGGTTGCGGCAGCACGCCGCGCCGTGCGGCGAGATAGCCGCAGAGCACGAGCGCGAAGAAGGGGAAGGTGATGAGGAGGACGGAGAGCACGGCACGATTGTCCTGGCTGCGACTGCAGCCAGGGCCTGCGGCGCCCGGCGTGGTCAGCGCAAAGTCAGGTGGGTGGGCTCGCGGGTCGCGAGCGCAGGCACCCGCTTTTTTGTTATTGCTTGCGCTGGATGATCAGGTTGCGCTTGGCATCCTCGGGGTAGGCAAAGGTGATGGCACCGTTCTTGACCATGCCCATGACCAGCATGTTGCGCGTGATCGCATCCTTGTCCTGCGCGCTGAAGGGCTTGTCGTAGGTGGTGACCACGCCGTAGTAGGTCTTCATCTTGCCCTCCAGCGATTCCTTGATGGCCTTGCCGTTCAGGTTGCCGTCGCGGATGCCGAGGAAGGAGTACATCAGCAGGTAGGTGGCGTCGTAGGCATTGGCCGCCGCCATGGGCACAGCCACCTTGCCCTGGAACTTGCGGGTGTAGCCCGACAGGAAGGACGCACGGCGCTCGTTGCTGGGCTCGGCGATGAAGGTCTGCACCATGAGCGCACCCTCGGCCGCATCCTTGGCGCCTTCGAGGAAGAACGGGAAGGACAGCGGCCACGGCCCGACCTGCGGCACCTTCCAGCCCAGCGCCTTCTTGCCGTTGGCGATGGTGGCGTTCTCCGGCCCCACGGTGTAGCTGTAGACCACGTTGGCGCCCGCGTTGCGCGCCGCCGTGAGCTCGGCCGTGAGGTCCTTCACACCCAGGTCAAAACGCGCCACATGCACGGGCTTGAGGTTCTTGGCCGCCAGCGCGGCCACCACGTCGTTGTAGCCGCCTTCGCCATAGCCAGTCTTGTCGGCAAAGATGGCGACCTTGTCCCAACCGCGTTTGACGATGTCGTCCACCAGGAAAGGTGCCTGGATCGCGTCGCGCGCCTGCACGCGGAAGATGTAGCTGTCGGGCGCGGGGTACTTGGCCGTCACGGCCGTGCCCGTGGAGCAAGGCACGATGAGCGGGCTCTTGGCGTCCTGGAACAGGTCGATGGCCTTGAGCGCCACGCCGGTGTTGCAAAAGCCGATGGTGGCGACCACCTTCTCGGCCAGCAGCTCCTGCGAGACCTTGCGGCCCTGGTCAGGGTTGGCCGTGTCGTCCTTGACGACCAGCTCCAGCGGGCGGCCCAGGTAGCCGCCCACGGCGTTGATCTCGTCCACCGCCAGCTTGATGCCGTTGAGCATGGGCACGCCAAAGTCAGCCGACGGCCCGGTGAACGGCCCCACCACGCCGATGCGCACGGGCGCGGTGCTGCCGATCTGGGCCTGCGCCGGGGCCAGGGCCCCACCGGCCAGCAGGACTGTGGCCACCACCGCCGCAACCGCCACCGGCCGCCAGGCGCGAGCGGGCGGCCGGGGACGGCCGGGGCCCGATGGCGCAAACGGAATGGCGGCGGAAAAAGCGAAAGAGATCATGGGCGTGCGACCGGGGCATGGAGTGGGGGAAACACCGCCCGTGGAGCGGGCGGGGGGTCGCAGCCAGTATCAAATTGCAAAAACAAAGCCCCTAGCGGGGTTTCCCGGAGCGTCGGGGCCCCGTGCCCTGCGGCGCCTCCGGCCCGTCAGCGCCTTGTCAGCCCGGCGCAGAGCCCCCGGGCCGGTGGCTGGCAAGGGAATGGTACGGGCGCGCCGGTATCATTGCGCGCTTCGCCGCCGGGCCCGCCCCTGTGGCCGACGCCCCGGCCCGCCCCCCGACTCCCCTTCCCTTTTTCTGCGTCCCGCGCCCCCTGCCCCCATGTCTGCCGGTCTCAATCTCGCCCAGCTCCAGGCTGTCCACTACACCGACGGGGCCTGCCTGGTGCTGGCGGGCGCGGGCTCGGGCAAGACGCGGGTGATCACCATGAAGATCGCCCACATGATCGAAAAAGGCATGGACCCCAAGCGCATTGCGGCCATCACCTTCACGAACAAGGCGGCGTCGGAAATGCGCGAGCGCGCCGGGCACTTGATCGGCAAACGCGCCAAGGATGTGCTGATCTGCACCTTCCACGCGCTGGGCGTGCGCATGGTGCGCGAAGACGGCCATGTGCTGGGCCTCAAGCCGCAGTTCAGCATCCTGGATGCCGACGATGTGACGGGCATCCTGAAGGAGGCCTCAGGCGGCACCACCGACATGGCCACCGCGCGCCAGTGGCAGTGGGTGATCAGCAAGTGGAAGAACATGGGCCTGACCTCGGCCGAGGCGCTGGCCCAGGCGGCGGACGACAACGAACGCATCATCGCCACGCTGATGGCGCGCTATGAAGAGCGCCTGGCGGCCTACCAGAGCGTGGACTTTGACGACCTGATCGGCATGCCGCTGCGCCTGCTGCGCGACTTCCCCGAAGTGCGCGCCAAGTGGCAGGCGGCGCTCTCGCATGTGCTGGTGGACGAATACCAGGACACCAACGCCACGCAGTACGAGCTGCTCAAGCTGCTGGTGGGCCCCAACGGCCACTTCACCGCCGTGGGCGACGATGACCAGTCCATCTACGGCTGGCGCGGTGCGACGCTGGACAACCTCAAGAAGCTGCCGGTCGATTACCCGCACCTCAAGGTCATCAAGCTGGAGCAGAACTACCGCTCCACCAGCGCCATCCTGCGCGCGGCCAACAACGTGATCGGGCCCAACCCCAAGCTCTTTCCCAAGACGCTGTTCAGCGAGCTGGGCGAGGGCGAGCCGGTGCGCGTGATCGACGCCGACAACGAGGAGCACGAGGCCGAGCGCGCCGTGGCCCGCATCCAGAGCCTGCGCGCGGCCAGCAATCCGCCGCCGGACTGGAAAAACTTCGCCATCCTGTACCGCGCCAACCACCAGGCCAAGCCGTTTGAAAAAGCGCTGCGCAAGGCCAACATCCCCTACAAGGTCTCGGGCGGCACGAGCTTTTTCGACCGCGCCGAAATCAAGGACCTGTGCGCCTGGTTCCGCCTGTGGATCAACAACGACGACGACCCGGCGTTTCTGCGCGCCATCACCACGCCCAAGCGTGGCATCGGCCACACCACGCTGGCGGCGCTGGGCGCATTTGCCACGCAGCACAAGCAGAGCATGTTCGGCGCGCTGTTCAACGGCATGCTGCCCGCCGCGGTGCCCAAGCGCGCCATGGACGGCCTGCACGAGTTCGGCCGCTACATCAACTACCTGGAATACAGCGCGCGCCGCGTGCATGGCGCCGAGGAGTCGCGCACCTTTTTGAACGACTGGCTCAAGGAGATCGGCTACGAGCAGCACCTCTATGACAACGAGGACAGCGAGAAGGTGGCCGCCGCGCGCTGGAGCAATGTGATGGAGTTCTGCGACTGGATGGCCCAGCGCGCGGGCGGGCAGATCGACGACACGGCTGGTGCCGTGGTCGCCAAGGAGACCAAGAGCCTGCTGGAGGTGTCGCAGACCATCGCCCTGCTCTCCACCATCAGCGAGCGCGAGAAGGAGCAGGACATGGTCGTGCTCTCGACCCTGCACGCGAGCAAGGGGCTGGAATGGCCCCATGTGGTGCTGGTGGGCGTGACCGAGGGCATGCTGCCCTTCAAGCTCGACGACGACGAAGGCCGCCAGCAGAAGGTGAGCGACGACACGCTGCAGCGCTTGCAGGAAGAGCGCCGCCTGATGTACGTGGGCATCACCCGCGCCCAGCGCACCCTGGCCGTGAGCTGGACCAAGAAGCGCAAGAAGGGCCGCGAGATGGTGTCTGCCCAGCCCAGCCGCTTCATTGCCGAAATGGGCCTGGACAAGACCACCGCGCGCGAAGACCCGCGCGAAAAACTCAAGGCCCTGCGCGCCGAGTTTGCCGCCAAGAAGGCGCTGGCCGCTGGCGCGCCCCCTGCTGCCTGAGAAGGTATGAACGAACCCGCCATGCCCCGCACACGCCCCTCCCTCCTGCCGCAGCTTGCCTTGTCAATTGCTATTATTTTGATAGCTATCGGCGCTTATCCAGCGCGCGCAGATGGCAAAAAAGACTCAAAGACCAGCACCGCCTGCCCGGCCGCCGCCGACATGGACCACCAGCACCTGCAAGGCCGCTGGCTGGCCGAGCTGCGGGCCCCGGCCGCAGAGGGCGCCACCCCGCCACCACCCACCACCGCCGTGCTGCAGCTGGGCCCCCACCCCGAGCTGGCACAGAGTGTGCGGGGCACCACGCAGCGCGGCAGCACCACGGCCCAGGTCAGCGGCGACGTGGACGATGGCGACCTGACTCTGGAAGAATCGATCAACGGCACGAACATCAGCGCCACCTGGACAGGCCGGGTGGTGGATGGAAGTTGCGGCAAGGAAATACGCGGAACATGGAACAACGCCCACCCCACGCCCTCGGCTCCCGCAGCCATTCCGTTTGTGATGCGCCGGCAGGCGGGGTGGCAGTGATGCCCACCATCCACACGCCCACCCGGGCAGCCACCGCCTTGGGCCCCCTGCACCACACGGCAGCCCTGGTGCTTTCGGCCTTGGCCACCCTGGCCCCCGCAGGCGCCGTGTGGGCGCAGGCTGCGCCCGCCCCGGGTGCCGACAGCGCCTGGCGCCGCTGCACGGCGCTGCCCGGCGACAACCAGGCGCGCCTGGCCTGTTTTGACCAGTGGGCCGCCGAGCAGACCTGGAAAGCGCCCGGCGCCTCGGCAGCCGACGCCGCCGCCACCACAACCGCCGTGCCCACCCCCGTGGACACCACGCTGCCCGCCACCCGCATCATCGAGGTGGCGCGCACCGAAGGCTGCCGCGACCCGCAGTACAGCGACCTCTCGCGCTTCTGGGAGCTGGAGTCGGGCAGCGACTGCGGCACCTTCAGCTTCCGGGGTTACCGCCCGATCACGGTGTCGGTGGTGGCATCCAGCAATGTGAACCGCCAGCCCACTTCGGACGCGCCCGACCATTCGGCCCTGACCTCCACGCCCTACCGCCGCACCGAGAACCGCATCCAGCTGTCGGTGCGCACCAAGATTGCCCAGGGCCTGCTCACGCAGGGGCATCCCACGCTCAAGGATTCGGTGTGGTTTGGCTATTCGCAGCAGTCGTACTGGCAGCTGTTCACGCCCCAGATCTCGCGCCCCTTCCGCACCACAGACCACGAGCCCGAGGTGATGTATGTCTACCCCACCACGGCGCAGCTGCCGCTGGGCTGGAAGTGGCGCTACAGCGGCGTTGGCCTGGTGCACCAGTCCAACGGCCAGAGCAACCCGCTGTCGCGCAGCTGGAACCGCGTCTACCTGATGACCGGCATGGAGCTGGACAACCGCTGGAGTGTGAACGCCAAGGTCTGGAAGCGTTTGTCTGAAAGCGCCGACAGCGACGACAACCCCGGCATCAGCGACTACGTCGGCCGGGGCGAGCTGGCGGTGTTCTGGAACGCCAACAAGGACAACACCCTGGGCGCCACCGTGCGCCACACCCTCGCGCGCAGCGACCGGGGCTCGGTGCGGCTGGAATGGATGCAGACCCTGGGCAGTGGCCTGTGGGGCGGCAAGAGCAACCTGCGCCTGCACACCGCGCTGTTCAGCGGCTATGGCGACAGCATGATCGACTACAACCGCAAGCGCACAGTGTTCAGTGTGGGGTTGAGTCTGGTGGACTTCTAGAGGTCATCCCCCTGAGGCGCTGCGCGCCTTCCCCCTTCTCTCGAATGGCTGCGCCATTCGGGAAGGGGGACGCAGCCCTCGCTGCGGGGCGGCCCTTGCTTGGCTGCCCTCGCCTGGTGCGTGCCGGTTTCGGAGACTGCGTGCACTGCCAAGAGCGGCAGAACAGCCTTCGGGCGCCACTCACAACTCGTTACGACATCATCCTCAAGTTTTTCAAAACGGCGCCGAGGCACCGCCACAATGGCACGCGCAACGACACCGGCAGGGCGCAGCCGCCACACACCCGATAAGCGCGGCTTTTTGGCCGCAATACCGGCCATTGCCTTGTGCGTGCACCCTCGAAAATGCGCCCAGAGAGGAACACACCCATGGACATGCAATACCAGCTCAAGGCAGGCAGCTACTACCTGTATGACATGCGCGAGGCGCCCAGCGCCGTCACGGGTGAACGCCGCTTCAAGCTCAAGACCGACACGGTGGCCATTGCGTTCGATGTGCACACGGGCGAGGTGCACCAGCATGGCAGCCCCACGCGCATCCAGTCGTGGGCCAACAACACGCGCCGCCGCCTGCGTGCGGCCGGGGCGCAGGACGTGGCCAACGACATCGTGGTGGTGTCGGGCCCGCTGCCCGTGGACGAACTCAACAAATGCCTGTGGGTGCGTGGCTATGTGCGCCGCATGTTCTCGCGCCTGGCGACCCTGCCCCATGGCAAGCTGCAGCGGCCGGCGGCCGAGCCGTTTCGCAAGGCGGCCTGAGCCTCCCGCTTTTTATCCGTTCCCCTCAGGGCCGCACACAGCGGCCCTGGTCGTTTTGGAGGCACCGAAGCGCCTCAGGCTTCGGCGTCCTCGGCCACGTCGCTGTCCACGGCCTCCAGCACCTCGGCATGTTTGACGATGGTCACGGGCACCGGGCTGGCGTGGGCCACCTCCTGCGACACCGACCCCAGCAGCGCGCTGGTGATGGCGCCCTGGCCCTTGGCACCAATGACCACCATGTCGCAGCCCGAGCGCTCGATCATGTCCACCAGCGTGTGCGCCACATCGCCCACCCCCACATCGGTTTCGTAGGGCACGCCCGCCGCCTCCAGCAGCGCGCGCGCGGGGGCCATCAGGTGCTCGCCCGCCTCCAGGCTGGCGGCGGCGATCAGGTCGGGGTCGCGCGTGGTGACCAGCTCGTACAGCGTGGCAGGCTCCTGCACGTTGGCCAGCACCATGGTGGCCTGCAGGCCCTGGCGCACCAGGGTCAGCGCGTGGTGCACGCCGTCCAGGGAGAGTTCAGAGCCATCCACTGCGATGAGGATCTTGAGCATGGTGTTCTCCTTGAGTGAGTCAGTGCAGACCAGTGTAGCGACGGCCTGCGCAAACGCCAGTCCATACCCTTGAAGCAGACCAGGCAAGCCCGTCTGGGACAATGCGCCCCATCATGCTGCAGTTCGAACTCCTCAAAACCGACCCCTCCAGCCACGCACGCCGTGGCCAGCTCACGCTCAACCACGGCGTGGTGCAGACCCCCATCTTCATGCCCGTAGGCACCTATGGCACCGTCAAGGGCGTGATGCCGCGCAGCCTGCACGACATGGGCGCGCAGATCATTTTGGGCAACACCTTCCACCTGTGGATGCGCCCGGGGCTTGACGTGATGCAGAGCTTTGGCGGCCTGCACGGCTTTGAAAAGTGGGACAAGCCCATCCTCACCGACTCGGGCGGTTTCCAGGTCTGGAGCCTGGGCGCCATGCGCAAGATCACCGAAGAAGGCGTGACCTTTGCCAGCCCCGTCAACGGCGACAAGCTCTTCATGTCGCCCGAGGTGAGCATGCAGATCCAGACCACGCTCAACTCCGACATCGTGATGCAGCTCGACGAGTGCACACCCTACGAGACCAAGGGCCACAAGACCACCGAAGCCGAGGCGCGCAAGAGCATGGAAATGAGCCTGCGCTGGGCCAAGCGCAGCCAGGACGAGTTCCACCGCCTGAACAACCCCAACGCGCTCTTCGGCATCGTGCAGGGCGGCATGTACAAGAACCTGCGCCAGGAGTCGCTGGAGCGCCTGGTCGAGATGGATTTCCCCGGTTACGCCGTGGGCGGCGTGAGCGTGGGCGAGCCCAAGGACGAGATGCTGGACATCATGGCCCACACGCCGCACCGCCTGCCTGCGCACAAGCCCCGCTACCTGATGGGCGTGGGCACGCCCGAAGACCTGGTCCAGGGCGTGGCCGACGGCGTGGACATGTTCGACTGCGTGATGCCCACCCGCAACGCGCGCAACGGCACCATGTTCACGCGCTTTGGCGACCTGAAGATCCGCAACGCCCGCCACAAGGCCGACCACAAGCCCATGGACACCAGCTGCACCTGCTACGCCTGCGCGGGCAGCTCCGGCGTGTCGTGGGACAACGGCGGGCGCGAAGGCTTCAGTCGTGCCTACCTGCACCACCTGGACCGCTGCGGCGAGATGCTGGGTCCCATGCTCACCACCGTGCACAACCTGCACTACTACCTGAACCTGATGCGCGAGGTGCGCGAGTCGCTGGAGGCGGGCACTTTTGCCCAGTTCCGCGCGCAGTTCAAGGCCGACCGGGCGCGTGGCGTGTAAGGGCGCAGCCTGGGATGCAATAGCTATATATTTGATAGCTTAAAAGACAATCCCAACAGGCGCAGAAGGCCAAAATCATTCAGAAAATACTGCACTCCCTGCTGCGCTGGCCCGGTCGCGTGGCGGCGGGCCTGGCCAGCGGTGTGCTGGCGCTTCTCATCCTGTTCGAAGAATGGGGCTGGGTGCCGCTGCAGCAGCTGCTGGCGCGCATCGGCCGCTGGCCGGGTCTGCGCTGGATCGAGGGCCGCGTGCGCGCCCTGCCGCCCTGGGCGGCCGTGGCGCTGTTTGTGCTGCCCACGCTGCTGCTGTTGCCCGTCAAGCTGCTCGCGCTGTGGGCCATCGGGCGCGGGCATGTGGTGCTGGGCATGCTCGTGATCGTGCTGGCCAAGGTGGTCGGCACGGCGGTGGTGGCGCGGCTGTTCACCCTCACCCAGCCCGCGCTGATGCAGCTGCGCTGGTTCGCCTGGGCCTATGCGCAGGGGATGCGCGCCAAGCACGCGGTGCTGGCCCGCGCCCGCGCCACCTGGGCCTGGCGCATGGCGCGGGTGGTCCAGCGGCAGTGGAAGAAGCGGTGGCGCCTGCGCTGAGGACCCGCCCCCGGAACCCGCACTGCGCCGCGCTGGCGCCTGTCACCTCCTTCGGTCACCATACGGGAGACCGGGCCCGCCCGGCCTGATCCGCCCCTACCACTGCCACCACACCACCGCCACGCAGCGCCATGGGTTTACAGCTTGACCTCCCCACCGTCCTCCTGCTCTACAAGACCGCCCTGGTGGCAGGGGCGCTGAGCATTTTTCACGTCAGCCGCCATTCGTGCCGCCCCCGGGGGTTCAGGCCCCTGGCGGCGGCCTATCTGCTGCTGGCCATTGGCGCCGAGCTGGCGGGCCAGGGCGAGTACCAGATGCTGCCCCTGTGGCTGTGGGCCCACACCAGCCTGCTGCTGGGCACGCTGGGATATGCGCTCTTCTGGGCCGGTGTGCGGGCTTTGAGCGGGCGCCGGCGGATCCCGCTTCCGGTGCTGGCCGCCGTCCCCGGCGGCTGGCTGGCGCTGGGCATCACCACGCAGTTTCCGCTCGACAACCTGCTGCGCGCAGGCGCGTTCCACCTGACTGCGGCCGTGGCCCTGCTCGCATCCGCCCATGAGGTATGGCGCGACCGCCACACCGAGCCGCTGCCCTCGCGCGGGCTGCTGGCCGGGCTGTTGCTGGCCAGCGCGGGCATCTTTGCGCTGCAGCTGTTCCTGATCGCCACGCAGGCCACCAGCCCGCTGGGTTTTGCCCGCGCGTTCTATGTGCTGATGTTCTGCCACTTCGGGGTGGCGCTTGTGGTGTCATCCCTGTCCAACGAGCGCGCCGAGGTGCGGCTGCAGAAGGTGGCGCAGACCGACACGCTCACCGGCATCGGCAATCGCCGCTGGGCCATGTCCATGCTGCCCGCGCAGTTGCCGGTGGGCAGCGCCATTGCGCAGCTCGACCTGGACCACTTCAAGCACATCAACGACCACTTCGGCCATGCGGCGGGTGACCGCGTGCTGCAGGCGGCTGCCGAGGCGCTGGGCAACCAGTTGCGCGGGTCGGACCTGCTGGCCCGCTGGGGCGGCGAAGAGTTCCTGGTCTACCTGCCGGACGCCCCCACCGACCACGCCACCGCCGTGGCCCAGCGCCTGTGCTCCGCCGTGGCGCAGATCGAGCTGTCAGAGCGGGGCGTGAGGATCCCCGTCACCGTGAGCATCGGCCTGGCCTGCGTGACCCGCGGCGGCGGCCCCTGGGCCGACTGGCTGGGCGCGGCCGACCAGGCGCTGTACGACGCCAAACGCGCAGGCCGCAACCGGATGGTGGTGGCGCCAGAGCGCCGCGCCTGAACCCGGCTGCAGCCGTGCGCCGGGCTGCGATTGATCTAATTTTGATAGCAACACAACCAATACCATCGGGCGCAAGTGGCCGAATATTCGCCACAAACACACGACAAAACCACAGGGCAAGGCCCGCAGGCTGTTGGCAATTGTCAACAAATGTTTCAACATACCAAGGCGCCCAGCAGCCCGCCCACCGGCTGCGGAGACAATCCACCACCGCTCAGCGCCCGCCCCTCCCCCGCCACCATGCTCCGCACCCTTGCTCCCTCCCGGCCCATAGCGCCTGCGCTGGCCTGGCTGGCCCTGGGGCTGCTGATTTTTGGCGCCTGCCTGGTGGGCATCTTTGCGCGGCCCATCGGGTTCCTGTCAGCGTTCTGGCCCGCCAATGCGCTGCTGCTGGGCCTGCTGGTGCGCTACCCCCACCTGGCCCGGCCACCCGCCTGGGCGGCGGCGGCGGTGGGCTACGTGGCGGCCGACCTGGTGACCGGCAGCGCCTGGGGCATGGCCCTGTGGCTCAATGCTGCCAACCTGCTTGGCGCCACGGCGGGCTGGCTGGTGCTGCGGAGGCTGGACGAACGCATCCGGCGCCTGCAGCGCACGGTGTCGGCGCTGTACCTGCTGCTGGCAGCGCTGGTGGCCAGCACCGTGGGGGCACTGGCGGGCTGCGGCGCCGCGCCGGTGTACTTCAACGCGCCCTGGACGGACCTGCTCTCGCTGTGGTTCAGCACCGAGCTGATGAACTACATGCTCATCGTGCCCGTGGTGCTGGCCGCACCGCGCGCCGACGACCCTCCCCAGGCCACGCAGGGCGGCCTGCAAGGTATGTCGCTGCTCTGGCGCGCGGCGCCCATCAGCTCGCTGCTGCTGGCCGAGGGCATCCGCACCGTGATCGGCGGGCCGGGCATGCTGGCCTTTGTGGTGCCGGGGCTGCTGTGGTGCGCGCTCAGCTACAGCGCCTTCACCGCCAGCCTCTTGTCGCTGGTGGTGTGCCTGTGGACCATGGCGGGCGTGGCCACGGGTGTGCTCAACTTCACGCCCGCCCATGCGGGCGATGTGTTCTCGCTGCGCGTGGGCGTCACCCTGCTGGCGCTGGGGCCGCTGGCCGTGGCCTGTGCCAGCGCTGCGCGCGCCGAGGCCCTGCGCCGCCTCGACCACGCCGTGCGCCACGACGACCTGACCGGCGTGCTCGCGCGCCGCGCGCTGCTCAAGCAGGGCGCGCGCCTGCTGGCCAGCCACCAGCACGAGTCCGCCGGGGTAGCGGTGCTGATGCTGGACGTGGACCATTTCAAGCAGGTGAACGACCAGCACGGGCATGGTGCGGGCGACCAGTTGCTCATCGGCATTGCCCAGGCCATGGCGCGCGAGCTGCGCCCGCAAGACCTGCTGGGCCGCCTGGGCGGCGAGGAGTTTGCGGCAGTGCTGCCCGAGGTGTCGCCTGCCGAAGCCCACGCCATGGCCGAGCGCCTGCGCAGCGCGGTGGAACAGCAACCTTTTGCCACCGCCCCCGGCGGCCAGGGCCCCACCCAGCGCGCCACAGTCAGCGTTGGCCTGGTGCACAGCGCCACGATGGGCGGCAACGCCGACATGGACACGCTGCTGCTGGCCGCCGACGCCGCGCTCTACCGCGCCAAGGCCGAGGGGCGCAACCGGGTGGCGCTGGCCTGAACCACCGCCCCAGGGATGTCCTGCATAACCCTCGCGGGGCGGTGGTAGTGCGGATCGGGATGGGGCGCAAGGCGTCTTTTTGCAGCCAATAGCCCAGCTATTGGCAAGAAAAGCAACGCAGCGAACCGCCCGAGGCCGCGCTATCACCGACCGCAGGGAGTTATGCAGGACATCCCTACAGGTACTGCGCCCAGAGCATGTTGCGCATGCGCCCCGTGGGGTCCCACACCGCCTTGGTGGCGCGAAACCGGTCGGCCTGCGGGTAGGCCGCTGCAAACTGCGCCGGTGTGGCATGGCGCTGGTACGGCAGGTAGTAGGTGCCGCCGTGCTGCAGGGCCAGGTCGATCAGCGCACGCGTCCACAGGCCCACGCCCTCCTGCGCCTGGGCGCTGGTGCCCTGCTTGAAATACAGCACCCACGAAAACACCTCCTCACGCGCCCAGGCCATCACGGCATCCGGGTCGGGCGGCGCGTGGCGCACCGAGATGTTGAGCACCTGCGCCCCATGATGCTGCAGGATGCGGGCCAGGCCCCGCGTGAAGGCCGCGAAGCGGGCCACCGGCACAAAATATTCCTGCAGCACATAGGTGGACTGCGCGCGGCTGGCGGGCTCCAGCGAGGCGGCGTCCAGGCTGGCCTCGCGGTTGCGCCACACCACCGGCTGGCCGCGCAGCAGCGCCGGGCGCACCACCTTGTGCTGCAGCTGGTGGCCGCCCGGCAGCTCGGTCAGGGCCCAGATCACGGTTTTGTCCAGGTCGTAGCGCTGGCCGCGTGGCATCAGGCGTTCGGGCACCGTCACGGGCTTGTCGGTGGTCGCCCAGGTCACGGCGGTGGCGCGGTCAAAGTGCGGGGGCAGCAGGTCGGCGTTGTGCATCACGGCGCGGGTGTTGGCGCGCACCTTGGCGGCGAAGAAGCCGGGGTAGTCGTCCAGCGCCACCTGGGCCACACTGCGCTCCATCGCGGTGTTGGGGTCCAGGTCCAGCTCCACCTCGGTGATCACACCCAGCCCGCCATAGCCGCCCAGGGCCGCGCGGAACAGGTCGGGGTGCTGCTGGCGGCTGGCTTCGCGCACCTCGCCGCTGGCCAGCACGATCTGCAGCGCCCGCACCGATGCGCCGATGGGGCCATGCCCCACGTAGCGCCCATGCACATTGACCGACACCGACCCGCCCACGGTGAAGTTCGAATAACTTTGCATGGTCCGCACCGCGAGGTCGTGCGGGTCCAGGTGGTCCTGCAGATCGCGCCAGCGCATGCCCGCCTGCACGCGCACCGTGCGGGCAGGGGCATCCAGCCACACCAGGGCGTTCATGCGGCGCATGTCGATGTGCAGGCCACCCTCCACTCCAATCTGCCCGCCCATGCTGTAGCGCCCGCCCCCCACGGCCACGGCACCGGGCCAGTGCTGCACGGCCTGCACCACCTCCTGCACCTGGGTGGGCACCACCACCCGTGCCACCCGCACAGGGTACAGGCGGGTCACGTTCTCGATGAGTGTGCCGGGGGCGCTGTGGGCGGACCAGGGCACAGCACCCAGCAGGCCTGCAGCGGCCAAGGCGCCCAGCAGTTCACGGCGGCGCAGCCCCTGGGACACGGTGCCCACCACCGCCTCAGTCTTCGCGCGCCAGCTTGACGCCGGCACCTGTGCCGCAGGCGTGGCAAAACCGTGCGAACGCGCTCTTGCGGGTGCTGCAATGGCCGCAGTGGTCAAACAGGCCGATGCCGCAGTGCGGGCAGAAGTCGATCTTCTCGTTCTTCAAATCCACGGGCCGCTCGCAGCCCGGGCAGACGTTCTTCGCCAGGCGGGCCAGGGCCACGTCATAGCTCAGCTCCTTGCGGCGCTCCCGGTCGGGCAAGGCCTCGGCCAGCTTCTGGCGCTCCAGGTAGCGGTTGAGCGCCTGGATGGCATAGCGCCCCACCACGGCCGTCACCGCAATGCCCACCACGTAGCGCACGTAGCCGCCATAGCTGGGCAGGTAGGGCACCAGTTCGACGAAGAAGGCAAACAGCGCAAAGAAGATGAAGCCCCACACAAATGGCCAGTAGGTGCCCTTGCGCTTCTTCACGAACAGCCAGCCCGCCACCGCCAGCAGGGGCAGCGTGAGGGCCAGCCGGTAGAGGAACACGCGCAGCTCGACCTTGCGGCGCTCGGCGTTGAGCTTGACGTAGCCATCGGACTCCATGCGGCTCAGCTGCTCCTGCCGGGCGGCCGCCGCCTGGCGGGCATCGAGCGCGGCCTGCTGCTGGGCCTCGACCGCCTGCTGGGCCTTGCGTTCGGCGAGCTTGAGCACGTCCAGCGCCTGGGTGCGCGCGATCACCTCAGGGTCCTGGTCAGCGCGCTGCGTGGCACTGCGCGTGGACAGCCAGTTGTTGAAGCTGTCCCTCTCGGCCTGCACCTCGCTGCGCACCTTGCTGCGCTGCAGCTGGGCCTGCTCCAGCGCGGTCTGCGCGTCCTGCTCGGCCTGGCGCGCGGCCTTGACCTCGGCGCGGAGCTTGTCGGCAGCGGTTTTGTCGAGGAAGTCATCCACCCGCAGCGGGGTTTCGACCTTGGGCAGATCGCCCACGATGGTGCCGCCCAGGCCGATGAGAAAGCTGGCAAACACCAGCGCCACCAGCCACAGGCCCCGGCGGAACCACTTTTCGGACAAACGCAGTGATTTGCTCATGGTGACTGCTCTCCTCAAATACTACTGATTTGATAGCTAAAACCGCTTACCAGGCAGGCGCAGAGGCCGGTTTTTACTCAGTTTTTCAGCACCAGCACCACCGCAGGCGCTGCCAGCTGGGTGCGCTGCAGCCAGGCCAGCACCGAGTCCACAGTGACGGTCTCGATGCGGTCCGAGAAGCGCTTCTCGCCCGGATGGTCGTCAAATGCAATGTTGGCCGACCCGACCCGCCCGCCCATGCGCGTGAGCGGCCCGAGCTTGAGCGCCGTGGGCTCATAGCCCTTGAACTGCAGCCAGGCCTGTGCCTGGTCGCGCGCACGCACGGTGGTGGGCTCCATGGCCATCGCCAGTGTCTCCAGCGCCCACTGGTTGGACTGCTGGTACTTGCGGCCCCAGGCATAGCTGACCATGCTGTAGGGCTGGTGCTGCAGCGCCTTGGTGCGGCCCTTGTCCTGCAGCACGGCCAGCAGGCGCTGCTGCACCTCGGGCGTGGGCACGGCGTACACGGCCTCGTAGCGCCACAGGTCGTCCAGGAAGAACTCGCCCAGGCCCTGGCGGTACAGATAGCCCACCGCCGTGCCACATTCGTTGAGCTTGTGCGCCACGCGCCAAGGGCCTTCGGCCGTCTTGTAGGCCCAGCCCATGTGCGAGTAGCGCAGGCCATATTTGGAGAGGTCCTGCCCCGCACGGGCCAGCGCCACCACCTGCGCGCCCGACCTGGCATGCTCGGCATCGAGCGCGGCCGAGGTCTGCTCGGCCAGCTTCATGCCACGCTCGATCACCTGCGGGGGCACGGGCTTGCGGGATTCGCACGAGCGGCCCGCATGGGCCGGGGTGGCGGCCAGCAGCGCGACCCCAGCGAGGAACACCATGCCCACCACGGCAGGGATGCGCTGCGCTGGACTGCGGCCAAAGGTCAAGGTTTTCACCATCGTGCCACTCCTCAAAGACGTTCGTTGTGCAGCAACGCACGGCCGATGGCGTTGGGCACAAAGGCAATCGCCTCGCCCGCTGCCGACAGGATCACACCCGTGCCGATCACGCTGCAGGTGACCACCGTGCCCACAGCGTAGGCCGAGCCCGCCACGCCACGGCCGACCACTTCCACGCTCACCTGGGCGCCGTCCGAGGCGCGCTCCAGCAGGTACACCGTGCCCACGGCCGAGGCCTCCACCGCCCGCACCGTCAGCACCGCGCCGCCCACCGACAGCGCCGCCGGCACTGTCACCACCGCACCGGCGGCGGCCGAAGCCACCGACGCCGTGCCCACCACCGAGGCCACCGGCAACATCGACAGCGCGGCAGAAGCCTCGCTCTGCGCCCTGGCTGGATTGGCAACCACCAGGGCTGCACACACCACCCCAGCTGCCAGCAGGGCACGGGGCAGGCGTGCCGCAGAGCCCCACGAAGAAAACATGGCATTCATCATCATTCACTCCTCAAAATGCGGCCCCACCACGCACCCAGGATGCGGGAGAAACCGGGTCGAAAACCAGAAAGAAAATTTGCCGGTACAGGCAGCGATGCGCCGCCTGCGTACATCCGATGCGATCAGTTCGCGCTGTTGCCGTTGACGGCTGCCTGGGCAGCTTCGCGGCGGCCCTGCAGACGGGCTTCCATAAGGTCCGCCTCGTGGCGGTCGCGCAGCATCTTGGCCAGCGTGAAGGCGGTGGTGATCAGGTAGAGCCAGCTCACGCCCAGAAACGCCTTGTAGGTCACGTTGATGTCCATGCTCAGCAGGCCCCAGCCCGTGAGGCCCATGGCCACCGCAAAGCCACCCCACACCACCAGCTTCCACAGGGGGGTGTCGCCACCGCCCCGGCGCGAAGCGCCTGCGTTGTCCCGCACAAACTTGGCCAGCACAAATGCGGCCGAGAGGCAGAACACATACCCCATCACCATGAACGCCTGCTCCAACTGTTCGCCAGGCAGCCATGCCAGGCCCACGGCGCACAGAAAAACCGCGATGCCAAACGAGACCCACACCTGCAGTTGCCAGGCCTTGGTGTCACGCTGAACAACGATGGGAGAAGAAGACATTGCTGTGGTGCCCCGGGGGGCGTTGGTTGAACACGGGGCGAATGGTGCCCAGACGTAACTTGCGTGTCTGCATTGAACCGTAACAGTGGCTACCCGCAGCCTGACCGGTATCGTTTAGCGGTACTTTTTCTCAGTTTGACCGCAAGAATCCGTTGTTTACGCCCTACGGATGGGCAACCCCGCACCTGCGCGACACGGGCCGCCGCCCCTGCCCAAGACAATGGCAGCACCCTGCGTGGCAGCCCCGAATGCCATGCGCGCCTGCTTGTTTTGATGGACGGAGACCCACCCCATGACCAAACCCTTTGACCTCGTCGTGCACGGCGCCACCGGCTTCACCGGCCGCCTGGTGATCGAATACCTGCTGCAACGCTACCCCGCAGGCAGCGGCCTGCGCTGGGCCATGGGCGGGCGCAATGCCGACAAGCTGGCCGCCGTGCGTGATGAAGTGGGCGCGCCGGCCGACACCCCGCTGGTCGTGACCGACACCAGCAACCCCGCCAGCCTGCAGGCACTGATGGACACCACGCGCCTGGTGCTGACCACCGTGGGCCCGTACCAGCTGTATGGCAACGAACTTGTGGCCGCCTGCGCGAAGGCCGGTGTGGACTATGTGGACCTGTGTGGCGAGCCCGCCTGGATGCGCCAGATGATCGACGCGCACGAAGCCACCGCCAAGGCCAGTGGCGCACGGATCGTGTTCTCGTGCGGGTTCGACTCCATTCCGTTCGACCTGGGCGTGTTCCTGCTGCAAAAGGAGTTTGCCCAGCGCTTCGGCCACCCCGCCCCGCGCGTGCGCGGCCGGGTGCGCAAGATGAAGGGCACCTTCTCTGGGGGCACGGCCGCCAGCCTCAAGGCCACCATGGCCGCAGCTGCCACCAACCCCGCGGTGCTGGATCTGCTGAAGAACCCGTTCTCTCTCACACCCGGGTTTGAAGGGCCGCGCCAGCCCACCGGCCACAAACCCATGGTGGACGAGGCGCTCGGCGATGGCGTTTGGGTGGCGCCGTTCGTGATGGCCGCCATCAACACGCGCAATGTGCACCGCTCCAACTTCCTGCTGCGGCACGCCTACGGCACCGACTTTGTCTACGACGAAATGCTCATCACCGGCCCCGGTGAAAAGGGCGAGGCCATCGCCAACGCGGTGGCGGGCGACAAGTCGCTGGGCTCGGACAAAGGCCCCAAGCCCGGCGAAGGCCCATCGCGCGAAGAGCGTGAGAACGGCTTTTACGACGTACTGTTCCTGGGCACCGACGCCGCAGGCAACACCCTGCGCGTGGGCGTGAAGGGCGACCGCGACCCGGGCTATGGTTCCACATCCAAGATGATCACCGAGGCCGCCGTATGCCTGCTGCAGGATGCCACGGCGACCCCGGGTGGCATCTGGACCACGGCGCCTGCGCTGGGTGACAAGCTGATCGCGCGGCTGCAGGCCAACGCGGGGCTGGGCTTCGCGGTCGAATCGGCATAACGCCCCAGGCGCCGCCGGTTTGTCTTTTTTTGCATCAGGGCGGTCCTGAAACGCACGGCTGCCCGCCCTGCAGTCCCGCAAAATGCAGGGCATGAACACCGCCCTGCGCCCCCGCGACCTTGCCCTGGCCCTGCTCGTCATCGTGGTCTGGGGCCTCAACTTCGCCGTCATCAAAGTCGGTGTGGCCGATGTGCCGCCCATGCTGCTGGGTGCTCTGCGCTACCTGCTCGCGGCCTTCCCGGCGCTGCTGTTCGTCAAGCCGCCCAAGGTGCCGCTCCGGCTGTACCTGCTGTACGGCATGACCATGGCCGTGGGCCAGTTTGCGCTGCTGTTCACGGCCATCCACATCGGCATGCCTTCGGGCCTGGCCTCGCTGGTGCTGCAAGCGCAGTCGTTTTTCACGCTGCTGCTGGCCGCCTGGTGGCTGCGCGAGAAATGGCAGGGCAACCAGGTGGCAGGCCTGGCGCTGGCGGGTGTGGGGCTGGTGTTGATCGGCAGCGCGCATGGCGCCTCGATGCCGCTGGCGGGTTTTGCGCTGACCGTGGCGGCCGCTGCGCTGTGGGGCTGCGGCAATATCGTCACGCGTGCCGTGGGGCGCTATGGGCCGATGAACCAGTTTGCCTTCATCGTCTGGTCCAGCGTGGTGGCTCCGCTGCCGTTTGTGGCCCTGGCGCTGGTGATGGACGGCCCCGGCGCCGTGATGGCAGCGGTGCAGCACCTGTCGCTCACATCGATGGCTGCCGTGGCCTACATCGCCTGGATCTCCACGTTGCTGGGCTTTGGCCTGTGGACCTCTCTCATGTCGCGCTACCCCGTGAACCGCGTGGCGCCCTTCACGCTGCTGGTGCCGGTGGTGGGGCTGACCACGGGCTGGGTGGTGTTTGGCGAACAGCTGCTGCCCGTGCACTTTGCGGGCGCCGGGCTCTTGATGGCAGGGCTGGTGGTCAACGTGTTTGGCGGCCCGGCCTGGGCGGCCGTGATGGGGCGGCTGCGCGGGGCGCAGTAAGACCGGCTCAAGAAAAGTGGCGTTGCGCTACACCGCCAGCGGCAGCTCGGTGGTCGAAAGGACATTGCGCAACACCATGAACGAGCGCACCTGCCGCACCCCCGGCAGGTAGAGCAACTGCTCGGCATGCAGACGGTTGAAGCTGTCGTTGTCGCGCGTGCGCACCAGCATGAAGTAGTCGAACTCGCCGGTGACCACATGGCATTCCATGCAACCGGACACCTTGGCCGCCGCCTTTTCAAACTCGGCAAATGAATCGGGCGTGGAGCGGTCCAGCACCACGCCAATCATCACCAGCATGCCCGCGCCCACGGCCTGGGGGTTGAGCAACGCCACCACCTTGTCGATGAGCCCCAGGCGCCTGAGGCGCTCCACGCGGCGCAGG
Source organism: Acidovorax sp. GW101-11A03 (assembly GCF_059424825.1). NCBI lineage: Bacteria > Pseudomonadati > Pseudomonadota > Betaproteobacteria > Burkholderiales > Comamonadaceae > Acidovorax > Acidovorax sp. GW101-11A03. The sequence goes on from NZ_JBWKZU010000008.1 coordinate 101,945, forward strand.
CAGGCAGGGGGGCTCAGGTGCACCTTCTCGGCCAGTGCCACATTGGACAGCGACGCGTCGCGCTGCAGCTGGCGCAGGATGGCTTTGTCGGTGCGGTCCAGCTCGGCCGAGACATCGGCCTGCGGCACATTCTTGGGACGAACTTTTGTTGCGCACATTGTTTGTTTAAAGAAATATTGATCGCCATCATTTTGGTCCAGAAACAAATATCTCCGAAATTTGGCCAAACTTTGCAACCACGTGATGCGCGTGTTTTTCTACGATGAAGGCACTGCAAGCCCTGTGCTTGCACCCCTTCTTCATCGACCGGAACACCGCCATGAACCTGCAGAAATTTGCCCGCCACCCGCTGACCTTTGGTCCCTCCCCCATCACGCCCCTCAACCGCCTGTCGGCCCACCTGGGCGGCAAGGTGCACCTGTATGCCAAGCGCGAGGACTGCAACTCCGGCTTGGCCTTTGGCGGCAACAAGACGCGCAAGCTCGAATACCTGATCCCTGAAGCCATCGCGGGCGGCTACGACACGCTGGTGTCCATCGGCGGCATCCAGTCCAACCAGACGCGCCAGGTGGCCGCCGTGGCCGCGCACCTGGGCATGAAGTGCGTGCTGGTGCAGGAGAACTGGGTCAACTACTCTGACGCCGTGTACGACCGCGTGGGCAACATCGAGATGAGCCGCATCATGGGCGCCGATGTGCGCCTGGACGCAGCGGGTTTTGACATCGGCATCCGCCCCAGCTGGGAGCAGGCCATGGAGGACGTGAAGAAGGCCGGTGGCAAGCCCTTCCCCATCCCGGCGGGCTGCTCCGAGCACCCGTACGGCGGCCTGGGCTTTGTGGGCTTTGCCGAAGAGGTGCGCCAGCAGGAGAAAGAACTGGGATTCCAGTTCGACTACATCGTCGTGTGCTCGGTCACGGGCAGCACGCAGGCGGGCATGGTGGTGGGCTTTGCGGCCGACGGCCGGGCGCGCAAGGTGATCGGCATCGACGCGTCGGCCAAGCCCGCGCAGACCCATGCGCAGATCCTGCGCATCGCCCAGAACACCGCAAAGCTCGTGGAGCTGGGCCAGGAACTCACCGCCGAGGACGTGGTGCTGGACACGCGCTACGGCGGCCCCGAGTACGGCCTGCCGAGCGAAGGCACGCTCGAAGCCATCCGCCTGTGCGCACGCAAGGAAGGCATGCTCACCGACCCGGTGTACGAAGGCAAGTCCATGCACGGCATGATCGACATGGTGCGCAACGGCGAATTCCCTGACGGCTCCCGCGTGCTGTACGCGCACCTGGGAGGGGTGCCGGCGCTCAACGCCTACAGCTTTCTTTTTCGCAACGGCTGATCACCCCCACACCACGGCGCGTGAAGAGCAGGAGCGCCTGGCCCGGCTGGCCGGGCTCTCGCTGATCTGAAGCGCCCCGCACTGGGGCTGGCGGATCAGGCCGTGAGCAGCTTCTGCACCCGCTCGCGCAGCAGCGTGGGCTGCACCTCGGTTGGGGCCACGGCAGAGCCCACATTCAGGCCCACCCGGCTGTAAAAGCCCCGGCGGAACGGTCGCACCATCGCGCCGCCTTGTTCAATGCGGCTGAAGTAGGAGCCCCACAGGTTGGTCAGCGCCATGGGGACCACCGGGGCCTCGACCCCCTCGGCCTTCGCCCGCTCGATGATCTTCATGATGCCGCCCTTGAACTCCTGCAGCTGCCCGTCCTTGGTGATGCCGCCTTCGGGGAAGATGGCGAGCAGGTCGCCCTCGCGCAGCACCTGGGCGGCACGGTCAAAGGCGGCTTCATAGGTCTTCGGGTCTTCCTTGTAGGGCGCAATCGGGATCGCCTTGGCCAGGCGGAACAGCCAGCCCAGCACCGGCACGCGGAAGATGCGGTGGTCCATCACGAAGTAGATGGGGCGGGGGCTGGCCGCCATGAGCAGCACGGCATCGACAAAACTCACGTGGTTGCAGGCCAGGATGGCCGCGCCCGCCGAAGGCAGGTTCTCATCGCCCTGCACCTTGAAGCGGTACACAAACCGCGACGACACCCAGGCGATGAAGCGCAGCAGGTACTCGGGCACCAGCATGAAGATGTAGAACGCCACCACCGCGTTGGCGATGCCGGTGAACAGGAAGATCTGCGGCACCGTGAAGCCCGCGCCCAGCATGGCGCCCGCGATGAGCGAGCTGGCGATCATGAACAGCGCGTTGAGGATGTTGTTGGCCGCGATGATGCGCGCGCGGTGTGTGGGCTGGCTGCGCATCTGGATCAGTGCGTACATGGGCACGCTGTACAGGCCCGCAAACAGGCTGAGCAGCAGCAGGTCCATCATCACGCGCCAGTGGGCGCCCTGGGCCATGAAGGCGGCCAGGCCCATGATGTCAGACGGAGGCAGGCTGCGCGACGCAAAGTACAGATCGATGGAAAACACGCTCATGCCGATGGCGCCCAGCGGCACCAGGCCGATCTCCACATGGCGGCGCGACAACACCTCGCACAGCAGCGAGCCGATGCCGATGCCAATCGAGAACACCACCAGCAGCAGCGAAGCCACTTGCTCGTTGCCATGCAGCACGTTCTTGGCCAGGCTCGGGAACTGGCTCAGGAACACCGCGCCGAAGAACCACATCCAGCTGATGCCCAGCAGCGAGCGGAACACCACGATGTTGCCGTGCGCGAGCTTGAGGTTGCGCCAGGTTTCGGTGAAGGGGTTCCAGTTGATGGTGAGGCCCGGGTCGGTGGCGGGCACCGAGGGGATGAAATGCGCCACCGCGCGCCCGGCCAGCGCCGCCAGCACGCAGGCCACCGCCACCGTGGTGTGGCCGATGCCAGGGATGGCCACCAAAAGGCCCCCCGCCACATTGCCCAGCAGGATGGCCACAAAGGTGCCCATCTCGACCATGCCGTTGCCCCCCGTAAGTTCGCGCTCGCTGAGCACCTGGGGCATGTAGGCGAACTTGACGGGGCCAAACAGCGTGGAATGCACGCCCATGAGGAAGGTGCACAGCAGCAGCACAGGCACATTGTTCGCAATGAAGCCCACGGCCGCCACCAGCATGATGGCGATCTCCATGTTCTTCACGAAGCGGATCATCTTCGTCTTGTCGTACTTGTCGGTGAGTTGCCCCGAGGTGGCCGAGAACAGCAAGAACGGCAGGATGAACAGCGCACCGATCACCAGCCCGGCCATGGCGGGCGGCAGCCAGTCCACGCTGAGCTGGTAGGTCACCATCACGGTGAACGCAAACTTGAACAGGTTGTCGTTGGCCGCGCCGGAGAATTGTGTCCAGAAGAACGGGGCGAACCGCCGCTGGCGCAGCAGGGCAAACTGGTTCGGGTCCTCATGCGTGGACGCTGGCGCCAGGCTGGTGGACGGGGTTTCGGGGTGCATGCGTTTCTCCTCGTTTCCGATGGGTTGGCTTGTTGGAATTTTCCGCGCCCGCGCTTCACACCCGTGAACTGCGGGCGACACCCACGGCGTGGGCGCCATTCTGCACAAACAACGTGACCTGCGGCCCGCCCGGTGCCCGGCGCGGGTGCCGCGCCGCAAGGGCCGTCAGCACGGGCCAGGCCGCGCCTGCGGCAAACAGGTGCTTGAGGCTGTGCCCCGACACCGCCTGGTAGGTAGCGTCAAACACCGCGTGGTCTGCCGCCTCGAACAGCTTGGCCACGGCATACAGGCCGATGACCGCGCCCAGGTGCATCGCCAGTGCGCCATCGCGCCGGGGCAAACACGCCAGGGCCAGCACCACCAGCATGCCGCCCAGCTGCACCACAGCCCAGGGCAGCAGGTTGCCGGTGTGCGCCCACCAGGCCACGGCCAGCGGCCCGGCCAGCAGCACCACACCGGCGGCGGCCCACCCGGCGCGCGCACTCACGCGGCCGGTGGCCGCCAGCCCCAGCAGGCCCGCAAACGGCAGCACCATGCCCAGCCGGTCCCACAGCAGGCCCGCGTCGTGCGGCTGCCCGTGGTACAGCATGGAGCCTGCTGCCGTGCACAGCAGTCCCGCAAAAAACAGCCCGGCCAGCCACCGCGACGCCACATCCAGTCCCACCGCCCGGCGCAGCATCACCAGCCCCCACACACCCGCCAGGGCAAAGGGCAGATTGCTCAGCACATCAAGCGCGCAAGGGATGCCCAGCCACGCACGCTGGTCGGCAAACGCGTGCTGGTGTTCGCTGGCGGGCAGCACCGGCCCCCAGACGGCCAGGGCGAACAAGGCAGCGGCGCCCAACAACAGGCCAGTCTCGGCCCGGTTGAGAGGAGTTGCGGAAGAAAACAACGGCATGGCGGAATTCCTGCGGAGTTGGAATGCCGCGCAGTGTGGGCAGGCCATCGCGTCTGGGCCCCGTAAAAGTCGCACAAAGGGCTACCCACGCCACTTTGGGTATTGATAATTGATACCCAACACCCACCCCTACCCGCCAACCGCCCCCAGCCATGAGCACCACCGCCGACCTCGTCACCGCCCTGAAAAAGGAACTGAAAACCGCGCAGATGACCTACGCCGACCTGGCCCAGGCGCTGGGCATGGCCGAGTCCAGCGTCAAGCGCATGCTGGCCAAGGGCGACATGCCGCTGTCACGCATCGACGCGATCTGCCGCGCGCTGGCGCTGGACTTTGCCGACCTGGCGCGGCGCGTGGCCGATGCGCAGCCGCTGCTCAAGGAACTGAGCCAGGAGCAGGAAAAAGCCGTGGTGGGCGACAAGAAGCTGCTGCTGATGGCGATCTGCGTGCTCAGCCAGTGGACGCTGGAGCAGGTCGTGGCCACCTATCGCCTCACCGAGGCCGAGGGCATCAAATACCTCGCGCAGCTCGACCGCATCGGCATCATCGAGCTGCGGCCGCTCAACCGCTACCGCCTCAAGCTGGCCAAGACCTTCCGCTGGCGCCCGCATGGCCCGGTGATGAACTACTTCCGCGAGCACGCGCTGCTCGACTACTTTGCGGGCGGCTTTGACGGCACGGGCGAAGGCGTGCTGCTGGTGCACGGCAACATCAGCCGCAGCCTGGCCCCCGCCTTCATGGAGCGCATGCAGCGCGTAGCCCAGGACTTTGCCCAGCAGCACCTGGCCGACCAGAAGCTGCCCGAACGCGAGCGCGAGGGCTACACCCTGCTGCTGGCCATGCGCAGCTGGGAGTTCGAGGCGTTCTCCAGCATGCGCAGATAGCCAGATGCTCACTTATTGATAGCTTAACCCGCTTTACCACGGCGCGGAGAAGGCCAAAAAAGGCAAGAAAAGGAACCCACAGACTGTCTAAAGAAGCCACAGCGCTCCACAAGACTTGACGTCACAAAGAGAAAAAACTATTCTTTAAATAACAAATTTTGTTAATTTAAAGATAGTTAAATGAAAACCACCCGCCAGCAACAAGACGCCACGCGCCGCCAGATCGTGGCCAGCGCGGTGGATCTCATGACCCGCCAGGGCTTCGATGGCACGACGATGAAGGACATCGCGCGCGCCGCAGGCATTGGCGATGCGACCATCTACAAATACTTCCCCACCAAGGACCGCATCGTGGTCGGCTACCTGGACGACACCGTCCAGCAGGCGCTGGCCGACACACTGCAGACCCCGGGGTTTGACGGCTACGGCCTGCAGGAAAAGCTGCAGCGACTGACCGACGCGGTGCTGGAGCGCCTGCTGGCCGACCGCGAGTTCGTGGCCCAGGTGCGCGGGCTGGCGCGGCGCTCGCCGCTGTCGATGCTGGCCGAGCCCCTGGCTGCGCGCCAGGGCCTGCGCGATGCGGTGAGCAGTTTTCTGGAAGCCGCCGAGGCCAGCGGCGAGATCGAGCCCTGCGACTTCAAGGGCCTGGCGGGCAGCCTCTACACCGACTACCTTGCGGGCGTGGTGAGCTACTGGCTGGCCGACACCTCCGACGAGTTCGCCGACACCACGCAGCTGGTGGACCTGTCGCTGGGCGTGCTGGTGCAGGCGCTGCGCGTGGGCCTGGTCAACCGCGTGGCGCAGCTGGGCGGCTTTGTGCTGCGCAGCCAGATGGCGCGCATGGCCCAGCACGGCAGCGGCCTGCTGGGCATGCTGCAACTGGCGCGGCAGACGCTGGGCAGTGCCCCGCCACACGCATCCCCCGCCCAGCGCAGCCCTGAGCCCCCGGCGCCACCCCCACGCCGCGCCAAACGTGCACCCAGCGCCCCGACCGCAACGAAGCCCGCCACGCCCCGCAAGAGGAAGAGCGCCCCATGACCTCGCCCACAGCCACCGCCGCCCCCACCACCGCGCGCGCCACCCAGGTGCCACCCGGCACGGCCATCCACGCCACCCTGCCCGGGGCCGATTTTTTTGATGCCTACGAGGTGGCCGACCGGCACCCCGCGCGCTCGGCCCTGCAGTCGTGGCTGGACGTGGCGGCCCGCACCCCGGCATGGACGCGCGCCCTCATGTTCGTGCGCAACAAGGCCGTGCGCCTGGTGGGCCTGAAGGACCTGGGCCAGTTGGACGACGGCTACCCGCCCGCCAGCGGCCGCCCTCTGCGCGACGCGCGCAGCTACCGCGTGGGCGACCGCGTGGGCATCTTCCGCATCCGGCACCTGAGCGACACCGAGGTGGTGATGGGCCAGGACGACAAGCACCTGGACGTGCAGGTGTCCATCTGCAAACAGCCCGCCGCCCCCGGCGCCGCGCCCCGGGTGGTGCTGAGCACGGTGGTGCACATCCACAACACACTGGGCCATGCCTACATGGCGGTGATCACGCCCATCCACCGCGTCATTGCACGCGGCACGGCGCAGCGCCTGGCAGACCATGGCCAAAGCTAAAGCGGAGGCCCCGCGCACCGGCAAGCTGGCGCGCAGCGCCATCACCGGGCTGGCAGCGGCACGCATCGGCATGGCCGAGCTTTCGCACCGCACACGCAAGCGCTCGGCCCAGGCGCAGGCCGAGCACGAGGCCGCGCTGGGCCGCATCCTGTTTGGCGCGCTGGGGCAGTTGCGGGGCTCGGCGCTCAAGGTGTCGCAGTTGCTCAGCATGCACCCGCAGCTGCTGCCCGAGGGCGTGCGGCGCGAGCTGGCCCGCGCCCACCACCAGGCTCCGCCGCTCAACCGCGCGCTGGTCGGCCGCGTGTTCCGCCAGGCGTTCGGGCAAGAGCCCGAGGCGCTGTTCGAGCACTTCGAGCCCACCGCATTTGCCGCAGCCAGCCTGGGCCAGGTGCACCGCGCACAGCTGGCGGGCCACGGCACGGTGGCCGTGAAGGTGCAGTACCCCGGCATCGCCGCCACCATTGCCAGCGACATGCAGCTCATGCGCGCCGCGCTGCGCGCGCTGGCCCACACCGACATGCCCCTGCCCACCGACACGGTGATGGACAGCGTGATGACCGAGATCGAGGCCACGCTGCTGCGCGAGGTGGACTACCTGCAGGAGGCCGAACAGCTGCTGTGGTTTGCCCAGCACGCGGCGCGGCCGGGGGTGATGATGGCGCAACCCATCCTCTCGCACACCCGCGCCCAGGTGCTCACACAGCAGTTTGTGCCCGGCCAGCCGCTGCAGGCATGGCTGGCCACCCAGCCCACGCAGGCGCAGCGCGACCAGGCCGGGCAGCACCTGTGGGACTGGTTCATGCACTGCATTTTTGTGCTGGGGCGGGTGCATGCAGACCCCCACCCGGGCAACTTTGTGTTTGCGCCTGATGGCACGGTGGGCGTGCTGGACTTTGGCTGCACACGCAGCCTGTCCGCAGGGTTTCGCGCGCAGGTCCGGCAGGCCTGGTCCGCCCTGCTGCGGCCCCCAGACGACCCGCAGCGCCATGCACGGGTGCTGCAGGCCTACCAGGCCCTGGGCCTGGCCGGGGCCGACATGAGCCTGCCCACCTACCGCACCGACCTGGCCCCCGTGCTGGCCGAGATGCAGGCCTGGCAGATCGAGCCCTTCACAGAGGCCGTGTTCGACTTTGGCACCAAAACCCCACCGCCGCTGACGCCCCCCGCCGACCAGCGCATGCTGGGCCGCCACCTGCAACAGGTGCCCAGCGAAATGCCCGCGTTCGAGCGCATGTGGATGGGCCTGATGCACCTGCTCACGCAGCTGGGCGCGCGGGTGCACACCCGGGGGGCGCACTGGCTCGCCCCCGCCGGCGCCAACCCCTGACCGCCCCCTTCACGAACAAACCAGACACCGGGAGGAGAAGAAACATGAATACATCGCTGGTCCTTGCCGCCGTGGGCCTGGCCCTGGTGGGCGCCGTCCATTCCGTGCTCGGAGAAATCCTCGTGTTCCGCTCGCTGCGCCTGCGCGGCGTCGTGCCCACCGGCGGCCAGCCCGTGCTGCGCGAGCAGCATGTGCGCATCCTCTGGGGCAGCTGGCACCTGGTGACGGTGCTGGGCTGGGCCTTTAGTGCCCTGCTGTGGCGCCTGGGGACGGTGCCTGTGGACGCGGGCCTGGGCGCCTGGGTAGCCGATGTGGCGGCGGGCGCCACGCTGGCCTGCGGGCTGCTGGTGTTTTTTGCCACCGAGGGGCGGCACCCCGCCTGGGTGGCGCTGATGCTGCTGGCGGTGGTGATCTGGTGGCGCTGAGCCCCAGCGCGAGCGTGACAAAAATCACACGCCTCCCAGGTGCCGCCGCCCCAGGAAACACAACTTCACAAGACTTCGCAATCCGACTACACCGGCTTGACGCAGGGCCCGCAGCATGAAGGCTCCGGTTCCGACAGGGACCATTTTGAGGAGTTCACCATGGCCCGCAATGCACTCGCCGCTGTATCCATCGCCCTGCTGACGCTGGCTGCCGCCACGGCAGCGCACGCGCAGCACACCAGCGCCACCGTTGTCATCGGTGCGGACGCACCCCGCTACCACGGCCCTGCGCCGGTGGTGGTGCAGTACCAGGCGCCCCCGCCTCCCCGCTACGAAGCCGTGCCGCATCCGCGCCGGGGCATGGTCTGGGTGCCCGGCCACTGGGAGTGGCGCGGCCACCGCCATGTCTGGCAACACGGCCACTGGGTGAAGGCCCGCCCGGGCTACCACTACCGCGAACCGCGCTGGGTGGAACATGGCGGCCGCTGGAACATGCAGCCCGGCGGCTGGGACCGCGACGGTGACGGTGTGCCCAACCGGCACGACCGGGACCGCGATGGCGATGGCGTGTCCAACCGCCACGACCGCAGCCCCGACAACCCGTACCGCCGCTGACTGGCACGCAGGTCAGTCGAACACCAGCTCAGCCCGGCCCAGGCCCGGGAAATCCGCCACCACCCGTGTGCCCGGCGCCACCAGCACGGTGCCGGTGCACGAGCCCGTCGTTACCCACTGGCCCGCGCGCAGCCCGCCCAGGCTGTGCGCGCCCCCGTTGGCCAGCCAGGCCAGCAGCCGCTGCGGATCGCCCGCCGGGTTGCCCCAGGTGGCGTGCTGCACGGCCACCGATTCGTTGACCCACAGGTCCACCCCCTGCGCCAGCGGCTGCACTGCCGCCACATCGGCCGTCCCGGTGCCCACCACCAGCGCGCCATGGCAGGCCTGGTCGGCCAGACGGCACCATTCGTCCTGCCGGGCCCAGGCGGCAAAACGCGTGTCGCACACCTCGATGGCAGCACGCACCGACACCAGGGCCGCGCGCACCTCGGCAGGGCTGTAGGGCGTTGCGCGCGGAGGCAGGTCGGCGCCCAGTTCGTAGACCAGTTCCGCCTCCACCCCGAGCACCGCAAAACCGGCAGCGGGCAGGTGCACCGCAGCGTGCGCGGCCTGCGCCACCCACACCGAATCGCGCGTGAGCGCCGCGCGCGCGGGCAGCGCGTCGGGCGATGCCGCGCCTACCTTCCAGCCAGCGACCTCGCCGCGCTCGCGCACCACCGCGTCCTGCACGGCATAGGCCTGGGCCGCGTTTTGCGGGCGCAAGCCAGCAGGAAGGTCCAGCGGGCGGGGCCTGCGCCCCTGGCGGGCCATGGTGAGCACGGCGGCACTGGTCTGTGGGTCAAAGGCGGTATCGGGCATGGGCGGGTCCAGGGGCAGGGAGATCGGCAAATTATGGCCACCAGCCACCGGGGCCCAAGGCCCCAGCATCAGCAACGATTGCGACCCATTAGCGCCCAGAAGGCGTTTTCTATACGCCGGTCGCTCCTAGAATGGCCCCGCAGGAGAGCGCAGTGGCACCGCCCGCTGTGCACCGAAGGCGCAAACTCCCATACACGCTCAGGTTCCGTACTGCACCATTTTTCAAAGCCGTCTGGAGAGCCGCTTCGCGCAACGCGAAGCGCACCGAAGGAGCAAGCCGCAGCCCGGGTGGGTGGCGGTGAATCTCTCAGGTACCAAGGACAGGGGGAGCGGCAGCCTGGCGGACATGCGCCAGCTGTTTGCTATTAATTTAGTAGCTGCAACCGCATACCCATCAGGCGCGAACCCCTTAGAAGGCTTCAAAAAATGCGCGTGATCGTTCTCGGCGCCGGCTTGCTCGGCGTGACTTCGGCTTATTTCCTCTCGCAACTGGGTCACGAAGTGACCGTCATCGACCGCCAGGGCACGCCCGGCGCCGAGACCAGCTTTGCCAACGGCGGCCAGATCTCGGTGAGCCACGCCGAGCCCTGGGCCAACCCCAGTGCGCCGCTCAAGGTGCTGCAGTGGCTGGGCAAGGAAGATGCGCCTCTGCTGTTCCGCCTGCGCGCCGACATGCGGCAGTGGCTGTGGGGCCTGTCCTTCTTGCGCAACTGCACACCCGCGCGCACGCGCCACAACATCGAGCAGATCGTGCGCCTGGGCACCTACAGCCGCGACACGCTGCAGCAGCTGCGCGCGGCCACCGGCATCCCGTACGACCAGCGCACGCAGGGCATCCTGCACTTCTATACCAACCAAAAGGAATTCGACGGCGCGCTGGCCCCGGCCGAGCAGATGCGCGCGTTGGGCTGTGAGCGCCAGGTGATCAGCGCCGACGAGGCCGTGCGCATCGAGCCCGCGCTGGCCCATATCCGCCCGCAGCTGGCGGGCGCCACCTACACGGCCGAGGACGAATCCGGCGACGCCAACCAGTTCACGCGCGAGCTGGCCAAGCTGTGCGAGGCGGCGGGCGTGCAGTTCCGCATGGGCCACCACATCACCGCACTGCGCGAGGTGGGCGGCCGCATCGACCATGTGGAAGTGACCAATGCCGAAGGCCGCTTCGAACGCGTGCGCGGCGACGCGTTTGTGCTGGCCATGGGCTCGTTCAGCCCGCTGCTGGCGCAGCCGCTGGGTATCCAGCTGCCGATTTATCCGGCCAAGGGTTACTCGGTGACGATGCCGGTGAAGGACGCTTCCAAGGCGCACCAGGTGAGCCTGACGGACGATGAGTTCAAGCTCGTGTTCTCGCGCTACACCAGCGAGCGGGGTGACCGTCTGCGCATTGCGGGCACCGCCGAGCTGAACGGCTACGACCGCCACCTGAACCAGGTGCGCTGCGAGGCCATCGTGCGGCGCGTGGAGCAGCTCTTCCCCGGCGCGGGCGACACCACCCAGGCGCAGTTCTGGAGCGGCCTGCGCCCCGCCACGCCCAGCAACGTGCCGCTGATCGGCAAGACCAAAGTGGGCAACCTGTTCCTCAACACCGGCCACGGCACGCTGGGCTGGACGCATGCCTGCGGCTCGGGCAAGGCCCTGGCCGACATCGTGAGCGGCCGTGTGCCCGAGGTGGACTTTGCGTTCCAGGGGTTGCAGGGGCGCGCAGCCGGGGCGGCGCTGGTGCCGTCGCGCACGGCGGCTTGAACCAGCGCGCGGTTGCAGCGAGGCAAGGCTGCAGCAACCGCTGCGAAAGGCTGCGCCTACTTGGCGGCGCCCGTGGCGTGCGCCACAAACTGCGCCACGGCCAGCATGTCCTTCTCGCTCATGCGCTCGGCATACGAAGGCATCACGCCGATACCCGCCTTGAGCGCGCGCAGAACGCGGCCAGCGTCAGGTTTCAGCTCATCCAGCACCGGGCCCACCTGGCCCTCGGCACCGGCGGCCTGCAGCGTATGGCACACCGCGCAGGCGGGCTGGATCTTGGTGAACAGCTCCTTGCCGCGCGCCAGTTCGGCCGGGTCGGCAGCCCAGCTGGCGCCCGCCCACAGTAACGCCAGCCCTACCAGCAAACTGCCTTGCGGCACCCGATACCGTCCGATAGCGGCGCGCACCCACGCCAGTGCCACCGTGGAACTGGCTCTGCCAGGCCACGGGTGGCGTCCCCCCACCGGGGGGAAGGCGCAAAGCGCCTCAGGGGGGAGCGAGGTCATGCCACGGTCACGGTGACGGCGTGGTCACGCCAGCTGGCGTTGTTGTAGCCGCCCAGGTTTTCCTCGCGCTGCTCGGCCTGCACATTGCCTGCCGTGTCGGTGGCGCGGCTGGCCAGCACATGGGTGCCCGCCTCCAGGCGCACGGGCAGCGCAAACTGCCGCCACGCGAACGGGCCCAGGTCCGGGCCGATGAGCTTGGCCGCCTGCCAGGTCTTGCCGCCATCGACCGACACCTCCACACCCTTGATGCCGCGCGTGCCGCCAAAGGCCACGCCATGCACCTGCACCTGGCCGGGCTTGAGCGGGCCCTTGTCGGCCAAGGGGCCGTTGATCCACGACTTCACGCCCATCTCCCACACCGAGGGCTGGTCGGGGCTGGCCTTGCTGCCGGGCGGCGACATGCGGTAGCCGTGCGACATGATGCGCGCCTGCGACTGCGCGGCGGTGAAGGCCACGCGCTTGACGTACTTGATGTTGTTCACGCCCTGGTAGCCGGGCACCACCAGGCGCAATGGCCCACCGTGCGCCAGCGACAGCGGCTCGCCATTCATCTCCCAGGCCAGCAGCGCGTCATCGAGCGCCTTCACGGGCACCGAGCGCTCCACCAGCACGGTGAGCGGATCCACGCCCTCGGGCAGCTTCTCGCCGCCCGTGCCGGTCAGGTAGGCCGCGCCGTCGGCCAGCCCACCCAGGGCCGCCACCACATTGCGCAGCGGCACGCCGCTCCAGACCACGCAACCTGCAGCACCCACCTGCCAGGGCGTGCCGCTCGGTTTGCTGGGGAAGAAGCCCCGGCCGTTGCCCGAGCACTGCAGCACGGTGGCCACGGTTTCCACGCCCAGGGTGCGGAGTTCGGCCAGCGTCAGGCTGCGCGGGCTTTTCACTCCTTCGATGGACACGCTCCAGGCATCGCGGTTGTCCAGGATGGCCGCGTCGGGGGCGGGCAGGTTGTTGCGCACATAGAGCTGGTTCGACGGCGTGATGACGCTGGTGCCAAACGCGGAACGGCGCGTCTCCAGCGTGCTGGTGCTGTGCACGATCAGGGCTTCGGGCGTCTTCCAGCCTGCATAGGCGGGCAGCGGCTTGGCGGCCGGGGCAGCGGCCGCCTGGGCCCGGGCGTTGCCCGTCCACCCGGCCAGGCCCAGCGCACCCAGGGCGGCGGCGCTTCCGGCCAGCAGGTGGCGGCGCGGCAAGGTCGTGGAATGTGTCATGGGAAGGTCTCCAAAATGGGGGTGGAATGGGCAGGCAGGGTGGTCCCGGCCCGGCGACAGCCCCCTTTTGTCCGATGGGAGGCAGCCCGCATTCTGTCGGGCCGCTCCGGCCCGGTGCACGCAACATTGCGTTAACAGAAGTAACAGATACAAAACACCCGAAACATCTGCACGCATGTCAGGCGGTGTGGGCATATTCGCCGCTTCCGAGAGAGACCGAAAGCAGAAAGGGCGACACACCATGAACATCCCCCCAAGACCCCCAGCACGCCGCGCCACCACCCGGCTGGCCGTGCTGCTGTGCTGGAGCCTCGGCTGCAGCGCTGCGCTGGCCCAGCTCACTGCCATGGTGGCGGTGGAGCCCACCGCGCGCAAGGCCGCCCATTCCATCCTGCGCACGGCGGCCGAATCGGGCCTGGCCAAGGCCTCGGGCCAGCCCGTGGCCCTGGCCACCAGCGACGACCTGGCCGACGTGATGCGCGCCACCCGCAGCGCGGGCTACGACATCTTCATCGGCCCGGCGCAGGTGGCGGCCTCGGCCCTGCAGCGGGGTTACGAGTTGGTGGGCGCCACGCACAAGTCCGACAAGTATCTGCTGGTGGGGCTGGTGCAGATCGACGCCGTGCCCGCCATGAAGGGCCGCCGCCTCTACCTGCCGCAGCAGGACTCGATCTACACCTACATGGCGCGCGGCATGCTCAACGAGGCCGGGCTGTCGTTCCAGGACCTGCGCGCCGTGCAGTATGAAAAGTTTCCCCAGGCCGGGCTCACGGCCCTGACCCTGGGCTCCACCGACGCCACCGTGGTGCGCGAGGACGACTGGGCCGAGTGGGCGGCCGCGCACCCCGGCAC